>CBDUDY010000020.1:0-21665 GCA_965366055.1 uncultured bacterium | reverse complement strand
CACATTACAAATATTGATGTGCCTAAACAGATCGTAGAACTCGAAGCGCAGTTGGATGATGTACGAGCCCTTAAGAATACTGTTGTTAAAAAACAGAAGTATGAAGAGGCAGCGAAACTTCGTGATGACGAAAAACGCATTGAAGCAGAATTAGCTGAAGCACAGAAAAAATGGGATGAAGATTCGAAAAATAATCGAATTGAAGTTACCGAAGACAATGTTGCCGATGTAGTTTCTATGATGTCTGGAATTCCAGTAAATAGAATTGCACAAACAGAAAGCAATAAACTTGCAAAATTACCAGAACTTATAGAAAGCAAGGTAATTGGACAAAAAGAAGCAGTTTTAAAAATTGCTAGATCAATTCAAAGAAACCGCGCTGGTCTTAAAGATCCAAACCGACCAATTGGTTCGTTTATATTCTTAGGACAAACCGGAGTTGGTAAAACTCAACTTGCAAAAGTTCTTGCGAAAGAATTATTTGATTCAGAAGACGCTCTTATCAGAATCGATATGAGTGAGTATATGGAGAAATTTGCAATCTCTAGACTTGTAGGAGCACCTCCAGGATATGTAGGATACGAAGAAGGTGGACAACTTACAGAAAAAGTTAGAAGAAAACCTTATTGTGTAGTACTTCTTGACGAGATTGAGAAAGCCCATCCAGATGTATTTAATATGTTGCTACAAGTATTAGATGATGGATATTTGACAGATAGTTTAGGACGCAAAATTGATTTCAAGAATACGATTATCATTATGACTTCAAACGTTGGAGCAAGACAACTTAAAGACTTCGGTCAAGGAGTTGGTTTTGGTACATCGGCAAGAATTAGTCAAGCTGATGACAACTCAAAAAGCATTATCGAAAACGCTCTTAAGAAAACATTTGCTCCAGAATTTTTAAATAGAATTGATGATGTAATTGTATTTAATGCGTTAGAAAAAGAAGACATCAACTTGATTATCGAAATCGAATTGAAAAAATTGTATGCTAGAATTAAAGAACTTGGATACATTCTTTCTATCTCTGACGAAGCAAAAGCATTTATCGCTGAAAAAGGATTTGATAGACAATTTGGCGCAAGACCATTAAAAAGAGCTATTCAGAAATATGTTGAAGATGCCCTTGCCGAAGAAATTATCACTTCTAAAATTATAGTTGGAGATGAAATCTTTATGGATCTTGACAAAGACAAAAATGAATTAACAGTAGAAGTTCAAAAGAAAGAACAGCCAGCTGAATAAGATTATAATTTGAACACGATTAAGGCAATCTGCAGAAATGTAGGTTGCTTTTTTTTTGAAATCAGCTTTCGCTAAAACAAAAAAAAGACCTGCAATTTGCAGGTCTTTTTGTATAAATGTAGTTTTTAAATTACTTCATCAACTCTTCTTCGATCTGAATTGTTTGAAGGAATTTTACCGTATTCATTATATCGTAATGCAAAATTCTGTCGTCTTCCACTAGAGAAACTTCTGAACGGTATGTTTTAAGAATCATTTCGATAAATGGACTTGATTTTAATGGACTTCTAAAAGACAACGCTTGCGAAGCATTCATAAGTTCAATTGCAAGAATCGTTTCAAGGTTGTTGACAACTTGAAGTGCTTTTACAGCAGCATTCGCACCCATACTCACATGATCTTCTTGTCCGTTACTCGATACAATACTGTCCACACTTGCAGGACTACAAAGCTGTTTGTTTTGACTTGCAATACTTGCAGCAGTATATTGAGGAATCATAAATCCTGAATTCAATCCTGGATTGCTAACCAAAAATGCTGGCAAACCGCGAAGTCCCGAAATCAACTGATACGTTCTTCTTTCAGAAATACTTCCTAATTCGGATAAAGCAATTGCAAGGAAATCCAAAGCTATTGCAAGAGGTTGTCCGTGGAAATTTCCGCCAGAGATAATTTCGTCAGATTCTCTAAAAACATTAGGATTGTCGGTTACCGAATTTATTTCGGTTTTAAATACTTTGGTTACATAATCGATTGCGTCTTTTGATGCACCGTGAACTTGTGGCATACATCTAAAAGAATAAGGATCTTGAACATGCTGTTTTGGTTGTGCAATAATTTCACTTTCTTCCAAAAATTCAAGAACTCTTTGCGCGGTTACAATCTGTCCTTTGTGAGGACGAATCATATGAATTAGTTCATTAAAAGGTTCTTTACGACCGTCAAAACCTTCAAGAGACATTGCTCCAATTAAATCTGCCCAATACGAAAGTTTGTTTGCTTTAAGCAAAATATAAGATCCATAAGCGCTCATAAACTGAGTACCATTAAGCAATGCCAATCCTTCTTTTGACTGAAGTTTGATTGTTTCCCAACCAAATTCTTTATTAACTTCTGTAGCGTGAACTCTTTTTCCTTTATAATTTACTTCTCCTTCACCAATTAATGGCAATGAAAGATGCGCAAGTGGCGCCAAATCTCCAGAAGCTCCAAGTGAACCTTGAGTATAAACTACTGGCAAAATATCATTATTATAAAAATCGATAAGACGTTGCACCGTAATCATCTGAACTCCAGAATAGCCGTAACTTAAAGATTGAATCTTCAAAAGAAGCATAATCTTTACTATTTCAGAAGGAACTTCAGATCCAGTTCCGCAAGCATGCGATTTTACTAAGTTTTCTTGAAGTTTTGATAGATCTTCTTTTTCAATCTTGATGTTGTACAGAGAACCGAACCCTGTATTGATTCCGTAGATAGCGTCGTCGTGAGTTGCCATCTTTTTATCTAGGTAATCACGACATTTCTGAATATTTATCTTAGATTCTTCAGAGAATTCTAATGTTAAACCTTCAGTAATTATTTGTTGTAATTTAGAGAGTGTCAGCATTTCGCTGCTTATATAATGACAGTTGTCCATAGTTTATTTATTGAGCGGCAAAATTCCGCAAATTGAAGCTAATAAGCAAGACTTTTGGGCACAAGCTTTTCTTGACTCTTATTAATTTACTCTAACGAGTTTCTACTCTATTGATTGTGCAACATTCTGCTGATAAATTCTGTTAAAGGTATCTTCAAGATTCTCGCAAATCCCTGGATGTGGTCTAGATGTTTGAATCATACTGCTGCGCATAGCAGTAAGCCATCTAAAACGTGAAGGCAAATCAAATGTGGCTACAAGTCCCGCGTTCTTATCCGCATTTGCAATATTTTGAAAAGCGAAAAGATTAGCTTTAATAAAGTCGACATCTACTTCGGCAAAAGCTTTGAGACGGTTTTCATCAACTTCAAAAACTACTTTTATAAATTTCTTATGCTTGCAAAATAAGATCAATCCGACATTTAAGAATTCCTCCCTTTCTACATTTGGCAAAAGCCTAATGATGGCATATTCATATAAGTTTCTCTCTTGCATTTTTTGCTTCGTTTAGGAATATTTCGGAGTTTGAAAGTCTTTTCGATAAAAATTTGAAGTAGATTTCTCTAAGTTCATCAGAAGTATAGTCGCTATCTTCCCATAAAAGCCATTCTTCTGGAATTAGATTCACGATCTTTTTTAGTGTTTCTTCGCTTAGAATTTCTCTAAAGAAACTATTGATATCATCAAGTTTTGATGCTTGTTTCAATAAAACATGATCTTTAATCAAAGCAAAAGGTGTGACTGCGCCTTGCTCCCAATTGGTAAAAGAATGGTGGAAATATAAACATGCACCGTGGTCAATCAGCCAAAGCTCTTTTTTCCAAATTAACATGTTTGTATTCTTTCCGGTTCTGTCCACATTTGTAATAAAAGCGTCAAGCCAAACTATTTTGCTTGCCAGAAGTGCATCGACTTCGGTAACTGCTGGATCAAATGTAAGTGCTTGCGACAGAAAATGAAGACCTAAATTTCGACCGTGGCTTCCGCGAAGTAAATCCTGAATTTCCTCATCGGCTTCGGTACGGCCAAAAGCCTCGTCAAGATCCAGAAAAACCAATTCTGGAACAGGAAGTCCAAGGGCTTGAGCAATCTTCCCTCCTATTAATTCGGCAATCAGAGCTTTTACGCCATGACCAGCTCCTTTAAATTTTAGTACATATTTATAGGTATCATCTGCTTCCACAAGTGCTGGCAATGAACCACCTTCTCGCAACGGTTGCATATATCTCACAACCTCCTGCTCACGTAGTTTTTCTACGGTTTCCATAGGCATATAGTATCAATTATAGAATCACAAAACTACGAAGAACAGAATAAGCTTCGGGACTTTTCGACCTTTAAAGTTGATGCGAGCTTTGGTCTTTTGGCGAAAGCCTAAAAATCATCATATTTGCCCTTATTTTTACATTCTAAAACCCTATGCTACAACACACTACAAAGTGGTTTGCCAAAATGTTGTTGCGACCAAAAAAAAGCAATAAATTAGCGCCTTTAAAACACAACATCAAATGAAAAATACTCCGCTTACTCAAATACACGAACAACTTGGTGCAAAAATGCTTCCTTTTGCAGGTTATAATATGCCTATTCAATACGAAGGGGTAAATGCTGAACATGAAACAGTGCGTACCGCTGTAGGTGTTTTTGACGTTTCGCATATGGGTGAATTTATAATTTCTGGTCCAAATGCACTTGCGTTAATTCAGTCAGTTTGTACAAATGATGCTTCGACAATCGAAATTGGAAAAGCGCAGTACACTTGTATGACAAATAATGAGAGCGGAATTGTTGACGATTTAATTATCTATAAACTTGCTGATGAGGAATATTTGCTAGTTGTAAATGCATCAAACATTGATAAAGATTGGGCTTGGATAGAAAAACATAATACTGTAGGTGCCGAAATGAACAACATTTCTGACACGATGGCGTTGCTTGCAATTCAAGGACCTAAAGCAATTGAGGCGATGCAAAGCCTTACTGCTGTTGATCTTGCTGGAATAAAAAATTACAGTTTTGAAGTTGCCGAATTTGCAGGAGTTCAGGATGTAATTATCTCAGCAACTGGATATACAGGTTCTGGAGGATTTGAAATTTACTGCAAAAATGAAGATGCAGTTGCAATTTGGAACAAAGTTTTTGAGGCTGGAGCATCTTTTGGAATTAAGCCAATTGGTCTTGCGGCGAGAGATACTTTGCGTCTTGAAATGGGTTTCTGTCTTTATGGAAATGACATTAATGACACTACAAATCCACTTGAAGCAGGTTTGGGATGGATTACAAAATTCACAAAAGAATTTACCAATGCAGAAAACCTAAAAACAATTAAGCAAAACGGAATCACTAGAAAACTAGTTGGTTTTGAAATGACTGAAAGAGGAATTCCAAGACACGACTACGAAATCGTTGACAAAGACGGTGCTGTAATAGGGATTGTAACTTCTGGAACAATGGCTCCTTCGCTAAATAAAGGTATTGGTTTAGGATACGTTAGCATTGATAATAGTGCTGTTGATAGCGAAATCTTTATCAGAATTCGTAAAAATGATGTAGCAGCAAAAGTTGTGAAAACACCATTTTATAAAAAATAAAAACTAACTGAGTTTTCATATTTAATAATACAACTCTCATGGGAAGAGCATTTGAATTTAGGAAAGGTAGAAAGATGAAGCGTTGGTCAGCGATGGCAAAAGCTTTTACTAGAATTGGAAAAGATATTGTGATGGCCGTTAAGGAAGGCGGACCAAATCCTGATGCCAACTCGCGACTGAGAGCCGTTATTCAGAATTCTAAGGCTGCAAATATGCCAAAAGAGAATGTTGAAAGAGCAATCAAAAAAGCTACCGACAAAGATACTGCAAACTACAAAGAAGTTCTTTTTGAAGGATATGCGCCTCACGGAATCGCGTTATTAATAGAAACTGCAACTGACAATAATAATAGAACTGTAGCAAATATTAGAAGTTACTTCAATAAATGCAATGGTTCTCTAGGAACCCAAGGTTCTGTCGAATTTATGTTTGACCATATTTGTAATTTCAGAATCGCAAATACTGGTTTGGATATTGAAGAATTAGAACTTGAATTAATAGATTTTGGAGTTGAAGAGATTTTTGAAGACGAAGATGGTATTTTGATTTACGCCTCTTTTGAAAGTTTTGGAAATTTGCAAAAAGAATTAGAACATAGAGGTTTCGAAATTTTATCTTCAGGATTTGATAGAATTCCACAAATTTCAAAAGAATTAACCGAAGCAGAAATTGCTGATGTTGAAAAACTTCTAGAGAAAATCGAGGAAGATGATGATGTGCAAAACGTTTATCATACGATGCAAGAATAGATATTTATATAAGCCGTTTTAAGTAATTAAAACGGTTTTTTTTTATCTGTAATCTTAGTTAAAATTAAAAAGGCTGCTTCAAAATAATTTAAGCAGCTTTTTCTATAAAATATAATATCTCGTTATCCTTAAGACTATTTCTTCTTGAAAGTTGCAACAGGAACATAAGTTGGATCAAGCAAAATCAAAGTATCTCCCTCAAACTTGTACGCACCTACTTTTGCAAGTAAACTTAAAAATTGTTGCTCCTTGTTATCAGGTGCACACATCATTCTTGTGGATGCAATATCTACAAGCTGCAATCTGTTTTCTGTATTTACTTTCATCTTGCCGTTGATGCTGTTGCAACCTGCAAAACCACTAAACGTATTTTTTTCTACTACGAATTCTAGCATTGGAAGATTGTTTTCATAATCTTTCACAGAAACAGGCTGCTCTCTCAAAGTTTCTAAAACCCACCTTTTATTAAGTTGCTGACTCGCAAAAAATTGACCACAACCAAATAATTCCCTTGTTGCGCCAGTTTCTCCATCAATTATGGTGACACTTACTTTATGAGAAAAACGTTGATCACTCATGCCATCTGAGCATTCTCCAGACTTAGACTCAATTATCAACATATCCGTTTTATTCGTATAGGACAATTTCATATCTTCTTGAAGCATGTCAAAATTTTCATTGGGAAAAATCATTCCCTTTTCATCTCCTACTTCTGTGAACTTTAATTCTTTTTCAGAAATGTCAATACTCCAAAATGGCTCGGTTCCAACAGCTTTAAAGTAGGGAATTCCAATTGTACTCACAATAGCGGTATTTTCAACTTTAGTTTTTTCAACAATTTCTTTCTGACTCTTGCAAGATGATAATGTTGCAAAAGCAATTATTGACATAACGATTGTACTTTTTAATTTCATAGGTTTTTTATTGGTTATAATTATATTTTATCTTTTTTAGTTCGAGTAAAAGTATCATTTTTCATTTAACTTATAGCATCCCATAGTATTTTCTGAGCAACCATTCGGCGCTGAGACAGAATGCAGCGATGATCAAAAGCCATACCCAGTCAATTAATGATCCTTTTTTTGTCTTTTCTTTTTCAATGCTTTGAAAAGATTGATCTTTCAAAAGTTTTTGGACTGCTTTCTCCACTTCCTTAGAAAGATATGCATTACCAGAAGTTGCGTCCGCTAGCTGCTTTAATTTTTTGAAATCAGGATTTACGAACTGCTTTTCGATATCAAAATCGACAATTTCAATCCTGCCTGAATATGTAGCGTTCGAATTTTTCTCCTTTACAATTAACTTATAACTTCCTGCTGCAATTCCGTTCAAATTAACCTGAAAATCAGAGTCTGTCTTCAAGAAATCTATCAACTTAATTTTGCCCGACTTAGTGTCTTCAAGAGACATAGTTAATTTAGCATCTGCATCTGCTTGATAGTTTTTATCAAAATACTGTGCTGAAATTACTATTTCGTCGCTGGAATTATAGAAGTTTTCATGCGTTACGACTAAGGATTTTCTTGAATTGTCCGAAATAAGATATTGAATTGTTTTGTCAAAGAAATTATCAAACTCTTCAAAACTTTTGGTGGCATCGTGGCTTTTTAATCGCCATTTCCAAATCCCTTCGCCTAATAAATAGCCAGATCGTATTCCATCAAAATCACTAAAAGCAAGCATTGCTGAGCCACTTGGCAAATTGCTGATTTTTGACTCTAGTAAGACATTCACATTGTTTGAAGATGTAATTTTTCCGTAAGGCATTTGCAAAGGCGGAAAGTAATCTGTTTTAATGTCCTTTATATTAAAGAGATTGAAAGCAGAATTTATAGCTGGTAAATATTCTTCAATCTGATTGCTAACTTTGAATTGCATTTCCGACTGAACTGAATTTAGAAAATTATAATCAGTAGAATTTCCCGTGATTACAAAGAAGTTTTGTTTTCTGGCTTTCGCCGAATTTACAACGTCTTTGAAACTAGCTGTAGGTTGATACAGAATCAGCAAATTATAATCTTCGCCATTTTTGAAGTCTTTGGCCGAAACAATCGTGACATTTCGCTGTGCATTGTTTAAAATGCTTCTTTTGATCGCTGCAATATCAGGATGATTGATATCAGAAACTATCGCAATTTCTGATTTTTGATCGATTACATCCACTAAAAAATCTTTGCTGTTATTATAAAGATTTTTTTCAGTTTCCGCCGAAGATATTGTCGCTTTGTAATTATTCAATCCAATTTTATCTGCAGGAATGAGAAAATTGACAATTTCAACATTCTTAGTATTTGAAAGCGAAATTTGTTGCGAACTAACAACTTTCGAATCTCTCATTATCGAAACCTTGGCATCAATTCTCTTGTTTCCATTATATTGAACAAATACTTCAACCGGAAATTTATTTTTATGGTAGGCGTATTTATTAGCGTTTATTCTTTCAACTTTTAGGTCAAATACCGAAGTGGTATCGCCAAGAACGATTGGCAAAACCTTGTTTCTATTGCCAAAAGCATAAATGTAATCGCTCCCTTGCGTTTGATTTCCATCTGTGAGTAACAAGGTTGCAATTGCTGTATTTCGATAGATTTTGGTAAGTTGTGTTCCAACCTGAGCAATATTGGTTTGTTTTCCTTGAAAATTCAACGAGTCCAAAACGCTCAAATCCTTGTCGAACTGATATTGTTTAATTTCAAACTTTTCGGCTAAGTCCGAATTATCAATAATCTTTTTTAATATTTGTTCTGTTTCAGATTTTGAACTTAACAGATTAATTGAAGAAGAATTATCAACTGCGACAATTAGTGAAGGTTTCTCTACCTGATACGACTTCTTAACAACCGAAGGATTTATGAGTAGCGCAAGAATGCAGAATATCGCAATAGAACGCAAAAAAGCTAAAAGTAAATTCGCTTTGGATTTACTTTTAGCTTTAAAGAAATACTGAAAATATGACAGCGCGATCGCCACAAATCCCGAAAGGATTAAAAGTATTACAGTATTTATTGTCATTTATTCTGGGTTGTATTCAAAGATTTAATTTAGAAAAAGAAGTCGATCAGAAATTATGTTAACATTCCTCCATCCACATTCATCACTTGACCTGTCACGTATGCGCTCATATCTGATGCGAAAAATAGACAAGCATTTGCAACATCTTCTGTAGTTCCACCTCTTTTTAGCGGAATACTTTGACGCCATCCAGCTACTGTATCTTCGTTAAGATTTGCAGTCATTTCAGTTTCAATAAATCCTGGCGCGATTGCATTACAACGAATATTTCTAGATCCAAGTTCTAAAGCCACCGATTTTGTAAAGCCAATAACACCTGCCTTTGAAGCGGCATAATTTGCTTGTCCAGCATTCCCTTTAACTCCAACAACCGAGCTCATATTAATAATTGAACCTGAACGTTGCTTTAAAAAAGTTTTCTGAATCGCTTTGGTCATATTAAATACTGACTTTAAGTTAACATCGATAACTTTGTCAAAATCAGCTTCTGACATTCGCATTAGTAAGTTGTCTTTGGTGATTCCTGCATTGTTGATTAAGATATCAACCGATCCAAAATCAACTAAAACATCCTCAACAAGTTTCTGAGCTTCGTCAAAATTTGCAGCGTTAGATTGGTATCCTTTTGCTTTAACTCCAAGCGTTTCTAAATGCTTTTCTAGCTCTTGAGCCGAAGCTACAGAGCTGCTATATGTAAAGGCAACATTTGCTCCATGTGCTGCAAATACTTCTGCTATTCCTTTTCCTATTCCGCGGCTTCCGCCAGTAATAATTGCAGTTTTTCCGTTAAGTAATTTCATATAAAGTAAATTCTAAAATTTGATTAGCTCGAAAGACAAATATAACCTATTTGTTGATTTTATAAAATTCTGAGAAGTAATAAATGCGGTCGAAATAACATTGCTATTTCAACCAAAAAATCTTGTTTTTATAATTTTTACCGCCAAGTTTTAGAAGAAATAAACTAATCTTCCCAATCTTTATCAAATCCATTTTTGATATATTCTTTATCTCTGGCGCTCACTTCTTTTCTTGCAAACTCAGAATATATCGCGTACACATCCTCGATTTTACTCACCCCTAAATCATAACAAGCTCTTCCCCATTTATAAAATGCAATGCTTTCTAATGTAGTAAATACGCCGGGCTCTATTTGAACTCCGTCGTTTTCCTTCCCTTTAATTTCTGTAAAGAAGTCCAGCTTTCCTCCTACTTTTGTTTCATCTAAAATAAAATTTTTAAGTTCAATTTTAGATGGCATTACAATTTCAGAAGGCTTTTTCTTATCAAGCTTTTCTTTTTTAATTAAAGTAAAAACAGCAGCTTCAATATCTTGGTTTGAAATAATCTTAAAGGTTTTACCATTAAAATTTAAAATACCATTTACTATAGTTGCTTTTGGATCAAATTTTTGCGAAATTATTTCGTTCGCTCGATTTTCTGTGATATCGCCAAGTGATTTAAAAGGAAATTTAGATCGTATTCCGCTCGCCATTTCTATAACCATAAATTCTTTCTTAGGATTTGCAGCTAAAACAACCATTACAACCATCTTGCTTTCTTTAGTCAGTATAAAAAAATCTGATGCTAGATTTAAAGCAGCTTTTTCTATTTGGTCCAGAGTGGGAGTTTCTGCTATATAAACCGAAGATTTTTTATTTTCGATATTATTACTGAGCGTATAATAATTCGAAATTAAGAGAAAATTATCTCTGACACTTTCGCCAGTTTGTTCGGAATTAAAAATAGGATTTCCGTTTTTATCAGATTGTGCAAGTACATTGAATGATGAAAGAAGAATTAAAAGTATGATCAGAAAATTTTTCATATTGTTTTTATAGGTTATTTATTTCAATGTTACTATCCGACCACTTCTTCCCGTCTATCACTCTGCTCTTCTTTTCCATCTTCAATCATTTCCTCTACTTGTTGCTCTTCTTCTGCAGCTAAAACTTCCACCTCGTCCTCTTGAATGTCTGCAGTTTGGTTGATAAAAAATCTAGAGAAAAGCGGTAAATGATCACTTCCTATATTGCGTAGCGTTTTAAAATCTTCGATAAATATTTCTGTCGAATGAAAAAATAAATCAATTGGAAAACGCAGTAAAATATAACGTGCGTGGTAAGTTGACACAAAACCACGACCGATTCTAGGATCAATTAATTCGGAAGTTTTTCTGAAAAGGATTGAGGATTTTGCCCAAGCAACATTATTAAAATCACCAACCACAATCGAAGGTCCTTTTGTTTCTAAAACTCTCTTGCCTAAAGCCAGAAGTTCGCCATCTCGTTCTTTTGAAGTATCTTCTTCTGTTGGACTTGGTGGTGGTGGATGCACTCCAAAAAAGTTAAACTCATATCCATCGTCAGTAATTACACATGCTTCTATACTTGGAAGATCGTCAGAAATAAAATAATTCACCTTAATAGATTTTACTTCAAGTTTTGTGTAGAAATGAATTCCGTAAGTATTCTCGAGCGGAACTTTTTTGAAGTTAGGATACTCACTTTCGATTGCGGTCAACGCATCGTCCCAAGCTTGATTTGATTCCATCGTAAGCAGAATATCTGGCTTTTCTTCTAGAACCAAATCAATCAATTTCTGATACTGCTGATTAAACTGATACACATTTACAGAAATAACCGAAACAGTATCTGAATGTTTCGCTACTTTTTCTTTTTCTGGTTTTCTATATAATGAAGTATACGGAATTAGCAATCTAAAATGGTGAACAATAAGAATGGTGTGTAAACTGAAAAAGCTCCAAAAAAGTATATTTTTTTCTCCAACCAATAGTAGCCCAATTGAAACAATAATTATTTGAAAAAACATCACTTGAATCCGACCAATTTCTGGTACTCGAAAAATCCAATGCTGATGCGGAATGAATGGTAAAATAGCAGCTAAGAGGAATAAGGTGGAAAAAATATAGTAGGTCGTTAGCATATTTTAGTAAATGGTATCGGTAGTAAAATACTTGAAATGATTAGTGGTTTTTTTGTAGATAAATCTACACTTTTTGGATTAATTTTCAAATGTGAAAGTAGGTTTTAATTTTAGTTATTTGAATTCCACGATGTCTGACAGATAAAAAAATGATGAGAATTTTGAAGAATTAACGATGTTGCCGAATTCAAATTAAATTCGTTTTTTATTTGTGAAAGTGTTTTGCAACGACTTTACAATATTTTCGAGAAAAACCTCACTTATGATGTCATTCCGCGGCAGGGATGGCAACGGCATCCTTTGCTGCTACATTACTATATCATCTGAAAGCTTGAATTATGAAAGAATTGTTATGAAAAAGGATATTTGTATTTTTTGGGCTCAACCCTTCGCTAGAAAGTATCGACTTAAGTTTGAGATGTGATGTAGCTCGGGTCGGGTCGTCCACTATATCTTTGCTGCCAGAAATTTTTACTGAAAACCGGAAATTTTTCGTTGGCAGCAAAGGATGCCGCTCCCACCCCTTGCGCGGGGAAAATCAAAAAGAAAACAGAAAAATCTAAGTAATCAAAATAAAATTAAAAATTTATTTAATGGGAGAGGTGAAATTCTAAATTTAATTTCTCGCTTGCAATTAAATTTTTATACATTTAGTTTTTTAACAATAGAAGCGGCATCCACTAGGATTTACAATACAAGATAAAACTACAATATGGACAAAATTAAAAATTTACTGCCTTTAGGCTATCTTTATTTGATAATTCTGGGAATATTGAAAGAATCCCTTCTTTACAATCAATTGGGAATTAACATTCTAAAATATTCCTCCATCATGGATATTTTGATTAGTCCTATTTCAGATATAGCCACTAACCCTTTCTTGTTATTTATTATTTTTATAATAATTGCACTCTCACTTTTGGCAAATCATTATTCCACGCAAGAATCTTATAAAGAGCGAATCATCAAAATATTCGGCATTAAAGGCATTGATAGCAACACAACAAGCGATCAATTAAAAATATTAGTTCAAAGCAAATTGATTGCAATTTTAGCATTCGGACTTTTATTTTTTTTCCTAGGTATTGGTTGGGGTGCTGGAAGTGCAAAAGTTAAAAGAATTGAAAGTGGTGATTTAAAATTCAATTACGCCTTAAATTTAATTTCTGGCGAACAGCACGATGTTTATTTAATTGGGTCAAATACTTCTTACCACTTTTATGTTCGAAAAGATGATAAAAAAATCTATATTTCGCCGGTAACTTCAATTATGAGTATTGCTTTAAACCATAATTAGTAGCTTCATGAGAAATTCTGAGCTCGACTTAAGTTAGCAAATATTTACAGTAAATAAATATCGAAAATCTCCACTTAATTTTATGATGGTTGTAATTGCCGTTTTTTTTTAAAATTTTAAAAATATCCCATAATTAGTGTACTAAAGTAATGGTACTTGTTTTAAAATGTAGAAATTAATACAATCATCTCACAAATCATAATAAGTTTTGTAACTTTAATTGGCCTAATTTTCTTCTAAAAATTTCGCTTCCACAACTTTTTCAGTCACTTAAAAACTTATAAATATGAAAGCAATAAGAATATTATCTTCAGAAAAAGCCACGCATAATGTTACACATCTAATAACTGAAAAACCAGAAGGATTTTCTTTTTTGCCAGGGCAAGCTGCAGATCTATCTGTTGATAAACCTGAATGGCGGGAAGAATTACGACCATTTACCTTTACATCCCATCCTTCGGATAATTTTTTAGAATTCTATATTAAGCAATATCCCGACCATGACGGTGTGACAGATCAAATTGGAAAATTGCATGCTGGCGACACCCTTAATATTAAAGACGCTTTTGGAGATATCAAGTATCAAGGCGAAGGAATTTTCATTGCTGGCGGTGCGGGCATCACTCCTTTTCTTGCTATTTTAAAAGATCTTAAAACCAAAAATGAAATTGGCAACAACAAATTAATTTTTGCCAATAATTCTGCCGCAGACATTGTCGAAGAAAGTTTATTTGAAAATATGCTCGGCGATAACTTTATAAATGTTCTCTCAAAAGAAGAAAACGAGAAATATCTTCATGGCTATGTCAATAAAGAGCTGATAAAAGAGCAGATGCAAAATGAAAATGTCAACTTCTATTTATGTGGTCCTCCCCCATTTATGAAAGCAGTATTGGAAGCGCTCAAAGAATTGAATATAGACGACTCTAGAATTGTTCAAGAGGCATATTAATTAAGGTACTTAAAGTTTACCAGAAATATAAATTTTAAAGACTTAATAACATTTGGAGAATCGCGACCGTCTATGTCTTATTACGCGTCACGATTTCATTGTAAAATAAGAATTCCACATTTAGATCACGCTTAATCAGACGCCAAATTGCCCAAAATCATACTAATTACAGATTCGCAATACAAGGTTTTTCCAACTTTCTGCATTATGAGTAAAGGTAAGCTAAAGCCTTATCATTGCTCAAACACGGAAAATTTTAAAGTAAGGATATACCTGAAAAAATAAGAATAATTTCATTAATTCTTTTGAAATTTGTTTAAATAGCACAGAAAAATATAGCATCTTTCAGTATTATTATTCGTACTATTGATAAAAATTGCTAACCACCAGTTCTGTCTCAAAAATGAAATTAACTTTCACCTACTTCCTCCCATTATTGTTTTGTATAGCAGAGGCTAACTCGCAGAAAACCACCGCCAAAGACACTTTAAGAACCACTCAATTGGAAGAGGTTGTCTTGGTAGCTAGGAAAAAAGCAATTGTGCAAAAGGCTGATAGAACAGTCTTTGATTTCTCCGAACAATCACACCTTAATTCAGGATCACTACTGGAAGGATTGAAAAAATTACCAGGTTTAATTATTTCTGATGTGGCGGGCGCGTTGTATCAAGGAAAGCAACTCGAAGTATATCTTGACGGCAGACCACTCAATATTTACTCAAACGAGCTGAATTCTTATCTGGAAGGCATGCCCGCAAACGCTGTAGAAAGAGTAGAAGTTATTACTCAACCTGGGGCGGAATTTCCTGCCACCTCTGGAGGCGCAATCATTAACATTATTACATCCAAAAATGCCAATAAATATCTGAGTGCCACCTACTCTAATGGCTATAGTTACACGAATTACCACGAAGGCAGACACCGTTTTAATAACAGCATTTTACTGAGTGCCAAGAACAATCTTTTTGGATGGCAGTTTCAGGCGGGTCAAAACTATTCTGAAACTTTGCAGACAACAGAGTTCTACACACCGTCTTTACTGCTTTCTTCCAACTATTCGGACAGAATTAATAGAACTTATTTTATAAAATCAGGTTTAAAATTTGACTTGGGAGATGATAGATTACTATTAAATTACGATTTTACATCTGGCATAAATGGTAGATTAGTTGAAGCTTCAGGCTTTAATTTTGCAAATATAGATAGAAGTAACACTGATGTTGATAGGCATGACGTGATGCTGACCTATCAGAAACGTTTTGCTGACGCTAACAAAAAATTAGATTTTCGTTTTAATTACAACAACAATCAAAACAACTTTGATCTACGATCAATTCCGAATGGCGTTTTGGCTTTGCTAAATGATTATAATCAGAATTTTTATCAATTTACCACCGATTATTCGCAGAAGTTGCAATTTCTGAGCGATACCAAATGGAGCTCGGGAATCCTGGCTGACAAGTTGGATTTTGTAACGAATAGTTTTAATATTGAAAATCTAAATTATAAAAGAACTACTCTTTCTGCATACACCGAACTTCAGTCAAAATATAAGGATTTTGAATTTATTCTTGGTGGTAGATTGGAATCCTATTCTATTGATGGATTTACTGATACTGACCATTTGACGCCATTTGATTTGACACGTTTTTTCCCAAATGCATCGATTCAGTATAATTTAATGCCGCAAGTTTTCTTCAACACCAATTATAATAAAAAGATAAGTCTTCCGAACACTTCGTCGCTGAATCCAAATAACACAAGCTATCAAAATCCAAACGTTGACTTCTCGGGAAATCCGAATTTACAACCGACAATATATGATAATTACGAAGTGCGAGTGAGTGCTTTTGAGTACTTTTTTATCGGATATTCCATAAGTGATGCAAAAAATAAAGTTGTAGATCGCATAATTTCTACTCCTACGGGTGCGGCAAGTGTTTCGCAGAATATTCCAAAATTTAAAGTTCGCAATGTCAATTTTGGAGTACCGATTCCATATATGTTATTTACAAAAGGACTTCAGGAGACCTTAAAATTTGATTTTAATCCTGACGAAATCAACTTTATGTACATTTATGTCGGAAATCAGAAACATTTATTGGAGGAAGTAGATGCCAAATCATTCTGGGTCTACAATATTATGTCTCAAATTTTACTACCTAGCAAAATTAAATTTACACTTAATTATAACGGAACTAGTACTGGAGGTAATTATCAATATTATACTATACGTGAGCAACTTAGTCAATCACTAGACGTAACTTTCGCAAAGAAATTCATCTCTGATAACTTGTCAATTTCAATTTACGCGAACGACATTCTCAACACTAGCAAGCAAGGCTTGGATGCAATTGGCAGCAACTTGCAGTATGACAGTAAATATGACACGAGACGAGTTGGTTTCTCTCTAAATTACAAAATACCTACTAAAAATAAGTTGGCAAAAGAGCAAGGCAATATTCTGAATGAGGGCGAAAAAGGAGATGACACTTTTATGAAGTAAATTTTTTTGGTTCCAACCTTTGCAACAGGAACTATGTAAAATTCATTACCTGGTTTGCTCAGTCCGATCCGTTCACAACGTCTTAGCGGTTAGAATTTCAGTTATTCCATAGCCCAATTTTGCGCGGCAGTTCAGCATTTAATTATAATCTTGAATAATATTTTGGAATACCTTCAAGTGAGTGTAAGAGGACCAAAGATTACTCAGCATACTTTATAAACTACCGAAATAGAAAATAAAATTAATGGGAATAATTAATTCCGTAAAGGAAACTTTTTAATTTTATTTTCGATATAACTAACTTGATAACAATTTTCTAAAGCATCAATTTCAATTTTTCTTTCTGCAAACAGTACTCTCTAAAAAAAGACAAGCAGCACTCGCAAATTTCGCAAAAAGCTAAAGTATTGTCAAAGTGACCGCAACCTGCTTACTTTGCAAGTTTTAATCATATAATATTCTTTATGTTTATAAGCGTGAGTCTTTACGTACAATTTATTGGTGAATATGTAGATAAAATTTACTAAAGTAATCTTTTGAAATGTGCCGGTACAACTCATAAAAAAAGATTTATTAACTCCTTAAATAGTGATTAAGATGATGAAAGCAATCCTTCAAACAGCGCATAATAGTATTTTGCAAAGTGTTGAATTATTAGAAATTAAAAAACCTATTCTTGGTAAAGATGAAGTAATGATTGAGGCTTATGCATCAAGCATAAATCCTCTCGATGTCAAAATTTTAAAAGGTCAAGCAAATAGACCTGTACCTTCTTTGATGGGATTTGACATTAGTGGAAAAGTAGTTGCGATTGGCGAAAATGTTCGAAATTTTAAAATTGATGACGAGGTTTATGCTTACAACAATAGACAAGGCTCTTTTGCCGAAAATGTCGTGGTACGAGAAGATATTCTAGGTTTAAAACCAAAAAATATGAATTTTGAGGAAGCTGCTTCTATTGCTTTGGTCAGCTTAACTGCGCTGCAGGCTTTTGAAAGAGCAGAAGTAAAAGCTGGTGACAGAGTATTAATTCATGCAGGCTCAGGCGGAGTAGGATCTGCAGCAATTCAAATAGCAAAATCACTCGGAGCTTTTGTATACACGACAACTAGTACCAAAAACGTAGCGTGGGTAGAGGATTTAGGAGCAGATCGCGTTATAGATTACAAAACTGAGGATTATAAAACTATTGTTCAGAATGTAGATATGGTTCTTGATACCCTTGGAGACCAATATCTCGAAGATGCCTTCAAAGTCATCAAAGATGGCGGAAAAGTACTTACAATCGTTGGATTTTCTGCTGAATATGACGCTAAAATAAATTATGCACAAAGTGACAGTCTAAATCTTCAACAGCGAATTTCGCAAGAAATACAGCAAAAAAATGCCGATTACGAATTTGTTTATCTGAGAGCAGATGCCAATCAGGTTAATAAAATTACCGAGCTTATCGAATCTAATAAATTGAAAGCCATTATAGATAAAACATTTCCACTTGCACAAACCGCCCAAGGATTGCTGCATGTAGACAGCGAACGTACAAAAGGCAAAGTCGTTATCAAGATAAAATAGTTTTTTATATAGAATAGAAAACAATTTTCTCAAAGCCATCATTAGAAGTCAAGGTCTTGGAATTAAAAATAGTAGCTTAACTCAAGTAATTATTTTAAATTTCAAGACTTTGTGCTTTAATAACACGTGCTGTCCAAAAATTTTCTCCACAAATCCACCTGCACTTCGTTTCAAACTATTTTATATTTGTAAATTAGTAGCTGAATAGCTCAATTTGACTCATTTAAAAATTTTCTATTATGTCTACAACAACCATCTACAACTTTCACAAAGATTCTAGCCCTTCTGATTGGCAGATTGTCAATGACGGCGTGATGGGCGGAAAGTCTCAGGGAAATTTTAAAATTAACGAATCTGGAAATGGCGCTTTTTATGGCGAAATTTCAACCGAAAATAATGGTGGTTTTTCATCGATTAGATATCCTTTTTCTCCGATCCCTGTCAACAACGATAGTAAAGTAATCCTTACTCTCAAAGGCGATGGTAAGGATTATCAGTTTCGTATTAAGGATAAATTAAGCTCTTCTCATTCTTACATCACCTCTTTTTCGACTAGCGGCGAATGGCAAGAAATAGCAATTTCATTAAAAGATTTATCTCCTTCCTTTCGAGGCCAAAAACTTAATATGCCCAATTTTGACAAACCTTCGTTCGAAGAAATTCGCTTTCTAATTGGAAACAAAAGAGAAGAAAGTTTTGAACTGCTGCTTGATAAAATCGAGTTGCTTTAAAAATATTTGACCTTTATTTTCTTTTTTGGGCGCATCCTTCGCCAGCACAACTTTCCTACCATTGAAGTTTTCGTGTGGCTCAGGTCAGGCTTTCCACTATATCTTTGCTGCCAAAAATTACTGTTTACAATCCAGAAATTTTTGGGTGGCAGCAAAGGATGCCGTTGCAATCCTTTGCGCAAAATAACGTTTCCTACTCATATAAAATGTTCAAATAAAATAGTTTTTCAAAATCAGTCACAGCTTTAAACAATTAAGATTATTTACAATATATTAGCAAAAACAACGCACGCAATTCCAAATAATGAAATTCTCAAAAGTAATCGCCCTCCTTCTCCTCTGCTCCATCAATGTTGCTTCTGCACAGATTAGTGACTCATTAAAAAAAGTTTGGATGCAGGAATACAGAGATAGTAATGCTCACAAAGAAGCAATCTTTGAACTTAAAGGCAAAGAATTACCACAATTTGAATTGACACTTCTTACTGGAGGAAAGTTTAATTCTAAATCATTAAAAGGAAAACCAACGTTGATCAACTTTTGGTTTACCAGCTGTGGTCATTGCATAGAAGAAATGCCAGCGCTCAACGAAATAAAATCCAAATTTGGTACCGAGGTCAATTTTATAGCCATTACTTTCGAAAAACAATTAGATGTTCTCCAATTTCTAGAAAGACGAGACTTCGATTTCTCCCATTTGGTGGAAGCAAAAGATTTCATAAAATCACTCGGCATTAAGATGTATCCAAAAACTCTGATTTTAGATCAAAATCTCACGGTAATCGATTTCGAAAAAATAATGCCTAACGATCCAGCCAATAGAAAGCAAAATGAAGCTGCATGGAAAAAGAGCATAACTGAAAAACTTTTAGAGCTACAGAAAAAGTCATAAAATAAATAACTTTTTTTTCTAATCAAAATTTTAAACCTCGGCAAGACTGTTGTGCACTCCACAATCAAATTTACATAAAATCAACAGCAGTAGTTTTCTCCACTATGAGTTTTATTTGTGCGCATCCTTTGCCAGAATGAGTGTTCCAACATTGAAATTTTCGTTTGCCTCCGGTTGGGCTGTCCATTATATCTTTGCTGCCAGAATCAATCCTTTTCACTTTCAGAAGATAGCGTTCAAGCAGCAAAGGATGCCATTTCCAACCCTTTTGCGAGACATTTTCTAAATCCATAAATCGTTTTTCAGGAAGAAATAAACGCTATCTTTAAGTATTATAAATCAGACAGTTATGGAATTTTCTGCCAAATTAATAATGCATCGAGGCGAGCGCCGTATAGCAGTTGTTTTCAAAAAAGACAAACGCCTCATAGCGAGAATCAAAGAATTTGACGATGCCCGTTGGAGTTGGAATAAATTACTGTGGCATCTTCCCGATACTTTCGAAAATCGAAATATATTTAAGATTATTCAACATCAGGAAACCATTCCATCACTTGAAGGTATAGAACAGATTTCTAGATTTAGACAACATCTCGCATCCAAACGTTATAGTGAGAATACCATTAAGACTTATAGCGATGCACTACGATCTTTTTTTGTTTTTTATAGAAACAAGCCTATTTCCGAAATTACAAACGAAGATGTAATTGTTTACAATAATGATTTTATATTAAAGAATAATTTTTCGGCATCGTATCAAAACCAATCAGTTAATGCAATTAAAAGATTTTTTTCCATAGTTCGTGAAACGAAAATTGAAATTGACAAAATTCACCGACCAAAAACGCCAAAATTGCTTCCCAACGTGCTAAGCAAGGAAGAGATAAAAGCAATTTTGAACGCACATACAAATATTAAGCACAAAGCAATGTTGAGTATGATTTATAGCTGTGGACTTCGCAGGAGTGAATTGCTGAATATGAAATTTTCGGATATTGATTCCAAACGAAATATTGTACTAATTAGACAGGGCAAAGGCCGCAAGGACCGCATTACGCCATTATCTCCCAAAATTTTAGATTTACTGCGTGATTATTATGTGGTTTTCAAACCTGAGAAATGGCTTTTTGAAGGTCAATTTGCTGGAGAGCAATATTCAGAGAACAGTTTACAAGCAGTTTTAAAACAGGCATTAAAAAAAGTTAAGATTACAAAACCAGTAACGTTGCATTGGCTTCGACATAGTTATGCCACACATTTGTTGGAGAGTGGTACAGATTTGAGATACATTCAAGAACTACTTGGACATAATAGCAGCCGAACCACCGAAATTTATACACACGTGAGTACAAAAAGTTTGCAACAAATTAAAAGTCCCTTTGACGATTTATAATGTAATTTTGAATATATTAGCTTTTCAAATTTGTGCAACTAAAGTTGTACATACATAACAACTAGTGGCGATATATGTACGCCTTTGTTAAACATATAAGTGAGTTATGGCCAAGTCGCCCCTACTTTCCTGCTTCT
>CBDUDY010000019.1:0-22439 GCA_965366055.1 uncultured bacterium | reverse complement strand
AACATTTCAATATAAAATCAAAAATGATTAAAAGAATCCTTGTTCTTGCTTGTCTGTTCTTAACCTTTATGGCGCAGGCTCAGGACGCTACATCATCTCCTTACTCTTTTTACGGTCTTGGTGACCAAAAATTTAAAGGAACTATAGAAAATCGTTCAATGGGTGGTTTGTCTATATTTCAAGATTCGATCCACGTCAATTTACAGAATCCTGCACAATATGCGCATCTTAAAAGAACGACTCTTGCTACTGCAGCGACATATCAAACAACTACTTTAAAGACGAATGATCAAAAAGAAAATGCACAACGTACAAATCTAGACTATCTAGCTTTTGGGTTTCCAATGGGAAAATTCGGAGCTGGCTTTGGATTGATGCCTTATACAGCGGTTGGATATCAGGTGAAAGCGGCTGCTAATGCAGATAATGGTATAACAAGATCTTATGAAGGTAGTGGTGGTGTGAACAAAGCATATCTTGGTGGTGGATACAAAATCAGCAAAAACTTTAGCGTTGGAGCAGAATTTAATTACTATTTTGGAAGCATTGAAACTACAAGTTTATATGGTTTTTCTGATGTTCAATATGGCACGCAAGAATATAATGAGTCTTTAGCAAGTGGATCTAGTGTTAACCTAGGCCTTACCTATACTGGGAAGATTAATTCCAAGATAGTTGCAATGGGATCTTTAACTTATTCGCCAGAAGGAAAAGTGAAACTGGATAATAGTCGTAAGATTAGTACTGTTCAAGTTGCTGGAAATGGTGTAGTAAATATCGTAGATCCAGCATCTGTAGATGTTCCAAAAACAGAAGTGGCATTGCCATCAAGAGTAACTGTAGGAGGTGGATTTGGTATTCCAAGCAAATGGATGGTTGGTACAGAGTTTACGATGTCTGATGATAGTTCTTTCGGGAATAGATTTAACGACATTGATAATATACAATTTGATAATGGTATGAAATATAGTGTGGGTGGTTATTATACTCCAAATGCAAACTCATATTCAAATTACTTTAACTTGATAACATATCGCGCTGGTTTTAAGTTTGAAAAAACGGGTTTGATCGTAAATACTCGTTCGATAGAAGATGTTTCGGTTTCGGCAGGGATGGGTTTTCCAATTGGCGGTAACTTTTCAAATATTAATCTTGGTCTTGAGTATGGACAGCGCGGTACAACTGCCTCAGGTCTTGTTAGAGAAAATTATTTTAACGTAAGCGTAGGATTATCTTTTAGTGACCGTTGGTTTGTGAAACGTAAAATTAACTAATTAATTTAAATAGCATAGTATGAAAATCGCATTGAATATTTTTCTTGTTTTGGCACTATCATTGACAAATCCTTTGTTAGCGCAGCAAAAAAAGTGCGATGATGCTATTGTCGAAATAAATAAACTTGTTACAGATTCCGAACTAGATGAAGCTTACGCAAAATATAGTGAGCTAGATAAAAAGTGCCTTTCTACCGAAGATGTTTTTTATCAAAATATGGAACGAGTACTGATCAAGAAAACTGTTGGAGCTGCTGACGATGAGCAAAAGCAGCAGTTTTTAAATCAACTTCTTGAATTATACAAAACTCACGATAATATACTTCCTAAAAATACGTCGAGTAACAAAGTCCGAATGGCAATGGCTTTGCATATTAATAGAGCAGGTCAGGAAGATAAAATTTACAAACTTCTTGATGAGGCTTTCGCCAAAGACAGGGTTAACTTTTTAGACCCTGAAGGTCTTTTCATTTATTACGATTTGTATTTTAAGAAGATTGCCGCAGACAAGAATAATGTTGATTTTTCAGCATTGATCAATAAAAGAGACGAGGTGTTGGGTCAATTGGATTTTGCGAAAAGTAAGGTTACCAAAGAGCGCCCTTACAATCTTGCTGCTAGATCTATTCGGAAACTAACTGAAACAGTTCTCAACTGTGACAAAATTTCTACTTATTATAATTCGATATTCGAAGCTAAAAAAACTGATCCGACTTGGCTTGCAAATACAGCTCATTCACTTTTTGAGGGTAAATGCACTAGCGATTCTATTTTTTTAAAAGTGGCATTAGCTTGGTATGATTTGAAAGTAAGTACTGAATCTGCTGGAAATTTGGCTATGGCCGAAATGAGAAGTGGAAGGCAAGATAAAGCCATTGCATTGTATGAAGAAGCGGCAAAATTAGCAGTCAATCCTCAAGCAAAAGCATTGTACTATTACACTATAGCACGACAGTTAATGTCAGTAGATAAATATAAAGTTATTGAGTTTACAAACAAAGCCGTACTTGCAGATCCAACAATGGGAAAAGCATATTTGGTTATGGCCGATGCTTATGCGGGAATAACTGATTGCGGGTCTTCTGTCTTTGAAAAAAAATTAGTTTATTACTTAGCTGCCGAAGCTGCATCTAAAGCGGGAGTAGCGTATGCACCATTAAAAAAAGTAGCGGATAAGAAATCTGCGGAGTACTTAAAATTAGCTCCCTCTCCGAGTGAAATTAAAGCATCAAAAATGGGTGGCAAAACAATCACAGTAGGTTGTGGACTTAATCAGAAAGTTTCTGTCCCTAAAAAATAATGATTTCCAAATTACACATAGTTCTTGTTCTCATCGTTACTTTGGCACTATCAGCTATAAGTTGTGATCGGTCTTTTAAAGATGTCCAAAATATAGGTTTTTCTGAATTTATGCCGAGTGGTCGTGCTGAAGATTTTAACTTAAAATATACTGATAGCGGAAAAATCACCTCGATACTTGTGAGTCCATTGATGCTTGACTATGCAACCGTTTCGTATCCATTTACCGAATTTCCAGACGGAATGACAATCACGTTTTTTGACAAAGCGGGAAAAAAGACTTTTGTAAAATCTGATTACGCCGTTACTTATAAGAACACAAGTTTATTTGATCTTCAAGGAAATGTAAATATTACCACAGAAGATGGTCAGAATCTGGCAACTTCTCAATTATACTATGACCAAAAAAACGAATGGTTTTTTACCGAAAAAAAGTTTAAATTTACCGACCCTAAAGGGGTTTCTTATGGTGAAGGAATTGACTTCAGTAAAGATTTCAAAATTATAAATTCTCAAAAAATTTCGGGCGAAATTGATCGTGCTGAATAATATATCTTAAAATGAACTACTTAAAATACACTCCCTACGCGTATCTGCTTGCTGCAGTTTTTTTTGTTTACGACGCATTTACAAAGTATAATGATGCAAATAACTCGTACTGGATAAGTTTATTATTTGCAGCTATTGCCGTTTTTGTTTTCTTTTTTAGAAAAAGATATGCAAAGCGATTTGAAGAGCGTAGCAAACAATTTAGAGAAGGAAATAATCCAAAGTAATTAGAACCTTTTCAACTCTAAAAATCGAACAATATTATTACGAAAAGCAATTATCTTTTAAAATATTAGTAAGTAACTAAAATTATTAAATAACTAATTGTATTTTCGCAACCTAAATTAAAAAAATAACATATCAGAAATGGCAGTTTTATCAAAAATTAGACAACGTTCTTTGCTTTTAATTCTCGTTATTGGCTTCTGTTTGCTAGCATTTATTGTTGGTGACATCTTTAATAGTGGAGGATTTAATTCACAATCCAAGTACGTTGGTTCTGTTAATGGAAAGGATATTAATTTTGAAACTTTCAGAATTAAAGTAAGTAATATAGAGAAGGATGGTCAAGGTATGAGCTCTACTCAAGCTTCGGCTCGAGTTTGGGATCAGGAAATTGCTCTTGCTATATTAGAAAATCAATTTGATGAGCTTGGAATTCAAGTTGGTCAAAGTCACATTATAGAAGTTTTGAAATCTGATCCAAATATTGGACAGAATCCAATGTTCTTAAATGAAGCTGGAAAATTTGATCTCTCTAAATTTCAAGAATTTTTCAAAGCAAATCCTGCACAAGCACAAGCTTTAGTAGAACGTGAAAACGACGCTGAGCTTAATGCCAAATTTAGTATGTATAACTCAATGGTGCGTGGCGGTTTATTTACGACAAATAACGAAGCACAACTTGCTTACCGTATGGAAATGGACAAAGTTTCATTTGATTATGTTGCCGTTCCTTTTTCTTCTATCAAAGAAAGCGAAGCAAAAGTTTCTGATGACGAGATCGTTGCTTATATGAAGAAAAATGAGAAGGATTATAAAGCTGAAAAATCTAAAGAAATAGAATACGTGGTTATCGAAGAGAAACCTTCTGTTGAGGATGATGCTGAAATTAAATCTACTTTAGATAAATTGATGACTTCTCAGGTAGTATATAATAATGCTACTAAGAAAAATGATACTGTAGCGGGATTCAGATCTACTACTAATATCGCTGATTTCGTTAATGCAAATTCAGACGTTCCTTTTGATTCTACATTTGTAGCAAAAAAAGATTTACCGGCGGAAGTAGCAGAAAAATTATTTTCTTTAGGAACTGGTGAATTTTATGGTCCATACAAAAGAGGTAACTACTATGTAATTTCAAAAATGTTGGGAAGACAAGCAGGAGCTAGCGCAAAAGCAAGTCACATTCTTATCAGCTATGAAGGAACGCAAGTGCCTTCTAAGAAAGAAGTAAGAACTAAAGAAGAAGCAAAGGCAAAAGCAGAAATGTTACTTGCACAAGTAAAAGCTAATCCAGCGTCTTTCACATCTGTTGCAATGATGAATTCTGATGATTCTTCAGCAAATCAAGGTGGAGATTTAGGATATTTTCAGCCAAATCAAATGGTAAAACCATTCAACGATTACGTTTTTAATAATAGTATCGGTTCAATTGGACTTGTTGAAACTGACTTTGGATACCACATCATTCAAGTTACGGACAAAGAAGATGCTATTAAATTGGCAACACTAGCTTTGCAGATTAAACCTTCAGAAAAGACTACTGATCAGATTTACACAAAAGCAGTACAATTTGAAATGGATGCTAACGATAAAGATTTCGCAACAGCGGCAAAAAATGGCGGAGTAACAATTATGCCATCAGTAACTGCTGGAGTTATGGACGAAAATTTCGGTACTTTAGGAGCACAAAGAGCTATTGTAAGATGGGCTTTTGAAAAAGGAACTAAGGTTGGAGATGTAAAAAGATTTGAAGTAGCAAACGTAGGAAACGTGATTGCTAGAGTGAAAAAAGCAAATGATGCAGGACTAATGGCGATTGCCATAGCTCGTCCACTTGTTGAGCCAATTCTTATGAATGAGAAAAAAGCTGAAATCATTTCTAAAAAACTAAGCGGATCTACTCTAGAAGAAATGGCGAAAGCGAACACCACAACTGTTCAGAAAGCTGCTGATCTTACTTTGAGAAACCCAATGATTCCTAATGCAGGTCCTGAGCCTAAAGTTGTAGGTACGGCTATGGGAATTGGACAAGGTAAAATGTCTAAAGCGATTGTTGGAAATTCTGCGGTGTATGTGGTAAAAACTACAGCGGTAACAAAGGCAGAAGTTCTTAAAGATGTTGCTCCATATGTGCAGCAGATTAAAGCTCAAAAAGCAGGTGATGCAAACAGAGTCTTACCAGCATTGAAAGGAAAAGCTGATATCGAAGATAACAGAGCAGAGTTTCAATACTAGTCTCAAAAACATATCCATACAAAAAGAGCGACTGATTATTCAGTCGCTCTTTTTGTTTTATTCTAATTGGCTATTTTATTCTAATATTAGTTCGCTGTATGGCAATATCGTTTCATATCCTTTAGATTGAAAGTAGTGAGTTGGATTTTCTCTGGCTGCAGCCAAAATAAAGTCGCCACCCCAACCGCCAAGACTTTTGATAGTGCCTTGAAAACCCTGGAACAATTGCTTCTTTATGGTAACAACTCCCAGAGCTTTTGATATTATCTCTTCGTGCTGCTCAAGATCAGAACAAAACTTATCAAAATCCTCTGTGGTGCTAATACTTTGAGTAAGCTGATTTATCATCTCGATAGTTGCTTGCGAAACTAACTCTCTTTTCTTGTAGTTTTTGATAGTGGCATTGCTATCTTGCTTTTTGTTTAAGTGTATAAAGTAAATATTATTTCGAAATTGTGGCCGAAAATTTATAGCATTAAAGGTAGGTTCGCCTTCAAAGATTTGATAAATGATCGCACTATTTGCTTTGGCTGCAGCAATGTCATAGCCGCTACCTCCAAAAGATGTTTTAAGGAGCGTGAAGGCGTTAGTATTGGTCCATTGCGCAATGTTGTTGATGAGGGTAGATGAAGTTCCTAATCCCCAAGATCTGTCAAAATCAAGATGTGTTTCAATCACGAGGTTTTTCTTTTCTATTACAAACTGCGGATTTTGAATATATGCTGAGTGTAGAATATTAATCAGCATATTACGAATCTCTCTATTTTCAGGATCTCCGCCAGAAATGATCTCATCGTAGCTTAAATCAGTTTCAAACCAAATTTGGTCTTGATGGTCAAAGCTTTTCCAACGAATTCCAGGATTATCACTTGTTGAAACGCATAAATCTTGACCTAAAACTGTGGGGAGCGCAAGAGAGTTTGCACCTTCAAGAACGAGGTACTCTCCGGTAATAAGTAATTTTCCGTTGCTGTAAAATCGTTCTTTCAAAACGTTACTGTTTAGATGGTATTTCGAGTTCTTTTGATGAGCTGGACAACTGCCGCGTGCGTTACTGTATTCGATTTAAAGTGATTGCGTACTTCTTTTCGCTCATCATCAGAAGCCTCCAATTGATTTAGAATATTATTGAGATGCATTTTCATATGGCCCGCTTGTATTCCTGTCGTGGTTAGTGATTTTATAGCAGCAAAATTTTGCGCCAGTCCTGCCGCGGCAACTATCTGCATCAATTGCTGAGCGGAGGGTTTTTTTAGCATTTCCAAGCTGAATTTCACTAGTGGATGTAAAGATGTAAGTCCGCCAACAGTACCAAGTGCAAGTGGAATTTCTAACCACATTGTAAAAATTCCATCTTCGATTTTTGCATGTGATAGCGACGAATAACTTCCGTTGCGCGCCGCATAAGCGTGAACACCCGCTTCTATTGCTCTGAAGTCGTTTCCAGTAGCTAAAATTACTGCGTCTACGCCATTCATAATTCCTTTATTGTGAGTAACTGCGCGGTAAGGTTCAATCTCGGCAATCTGAATTGCTCTGACAAACTTCTCCGCAAATTCATGCCCATTTGCAATACTAGAATCTGCTAATTCTTCTACATTACATGATACTTCTGCTCGAACAACACAATTAGGTACATAATTTGACAAAATGCTCATTAGTACCTGAATGTTCTTCTCTTCGTCAGTAAAGTCTGAGTAGATTTCTGCTTGTGCTTGAAGCGTTTTACTAAATTCCTCCAAGCATGTATTTATGAAATTTGCGCCCATACTATCTTTAGTTTCAAAAGTTGCATGAAGCTGATAGTAGTTGGGAATTGAGCTTGTTTTATTCTTTAATACAATGTCCAAAATTCCACCGCCGCGTTTCTGCATATTTTTGGTGAAGTGATCTGTATTTGAAAAGAAAAGTGGTTTTATTTTATTTATAAATATTTGTAGTTTTTCTACGCTTCCGCTAAATAAAAAATGAACCTGTCCGATTTTCTCCGTGTTGATGACTGTGGTTTTAAAGCCGCCACGGTCGCTCCAATATTTGGCTGACTTTGCTGCTGCTGCAACAACCGAACTTTCCTCGATTGCCATGGGTATTGTATAGACTTTATCGTTAATCAAGAAATTGGGTGCAACTCCAAGGGGAAGGTAGAAGTTGGTTATTGTGTTTTCTATAAATTCATCGTGAAGAAGTTGCAATTTTTCGTCGGCATTCCAATAGGTGGTTAGTAATGTTTCCACTTCTTCTGGTGTAGAAAAATAGGTGTTCGCTATCCACTTTATTTTTTCTAGTTTGGATAACTTAGAAAATCCCGTAATAAACTTGCTCATCTAATCAAAGTATTAATTTGCAAAGGTAATTTTTTAAATTCTTTAAGCAGTTTTAAAATAAAGAAAGGTCATTTCCTGCGGATGGAAATGACCTTACCAAACAAACCTAAAAACTAAAACTAATTATTTATAACAATTTTTTTATTCGTCACCGCATTATTTCCTTCAATTGTAACAAGATATATTCCTTTTGTAAGTGAAGAGATATTCAAATTTTCAAAATCTGAGTTGTATTGCATTACCATTCGACCATTGAGATCTGAAATTCGTACTTTTTCAATTGCATTCTCTGTATTATTTCGAATTGATATTGTTGAAGTTGCTGGATTCGGATACACTATAAATGATGAATCTGAAAATTCTTGATTACTAAGCGTATTCAAAGGCAATGGTATTAAAGCTCCACCTGCCGCAGTTGCAACCCATAATCCAAATGATGGTCCGTTGCTATTTACTGTTGGGTTTATAAATCCACTTGCTAATACTGTTACCGCTGCTCCAGCAAGATTTAATGTTTGAAGTGGTGCTAAATATGAGGCAACAGTTGTTGTGCCGGACTGGTCTCTCACATCAAGAGTAAAATCTAAATTTGGCAATTCTAAATAACCAGCAAACTGTGGATATGAAATATTGTCAACAATTGTTCCTGCTGGTACTGATGTTTCAACAACGTCTACAGTTGGCGCATCTGGTGAACCGTGGTTTACTAACACGTCTGTTTTTGAAGGATCTGCTGCAACTTCGCGCCCTTGCGAGTATACATTTAATCCAAAATTTGGTGCTGAAGAATATCCAGTTGCAGAAACAATTCCATTTGCAACAACAATATACGTTGTATTGTCAGCCAAAGTAGTAGTAAGATTATAGATACCATCGGCCGAAGATGTGCTATTTCCTGGTGCCACATCAATACTTATTTGTACTCCTGCTGGAACATCAACAAATGGTGTCGCTGTTCTGAAGGCAAAATTATTTAAGAGCATACTTCCATTGACGTATACATCTACTGTCGATGCTGCAAAATCTGGTGAATTGTGAATCACCTGAACCCGTGCAATTTGTGCGAATCCTGTCGTTATAGTAAAAAGCAATAAGACAGAAAGAATTGTAATTTTTTTCATGACTGTTATGTTTTTGTTTAACAATTCGAAGGTAAAGTTAAACAAGCAATTAATTTGTTAATAAGAAGTTAAAGAATCATTCTTAACAATTTTTTAGTAACTGTAGTGACGTGTTAATCAAGGTTCTGTGATAGGTTAATATTCCCTAATTCGGGGTGTATGGCACATCCAATAAATTTATAACAGTAGCTTCTCCTAATTCATTGCTTTGATTATGATATAATGTTTGCAGCGTACTTTAACAGCTAAAAGTGCTGATAAGTGCAAATTATTCACTAAAATTGACAGTTTTTATATTTATAAATTTATGATGAATTCAAAAAGGTTTACGTTGCTACTATTATTCTTCTGTATATCAGTAGTTGCGCAACAAAAAATAACAGTAGAAGGCATTTATTCGGGTGCTTTTAGAACCAAAGGAATGGATGAACTTCAGTCAATGAAGAACACAAATCAGTATACTGTACTTAATTTCGATCAATCAAAGCGCAGTTTTTCAATAGATTTATACAACTATGCAACTTTAGCGAAAGCGGACCAAATTATCTCTTCTGCAGATTTTGCGCCACTTAAGTCAATTGATAGTTATCTCTTTAGTAAAGATGAGAAGCAACTTTTGCTGGCAACAAATACAATATCAATTTATAGGCATTCGTTTACTGCAAATTACTTTTTGTACAATCGCGACACAAAAAGTTTAGTGTCCATCGCTGAATTTGGAATTCAGGAGCCTGCTTTTTCTCCAGACGGTAAGCAAATCGCTTACGCAAAAGACAATAACCTTTATGTATATACGGTAGCTTCAAAAGAAACGAAGCAAATTACTTTTGACGGATCTAAAAATAGTATCATTAATGGTATTAGTGACTGGGTTTACGAAGAAGAATTCGCATTTGTTCGTGCTTTTGATTGGAGTGCTGACAGTAAGAAGATTGCTTATATTAAATTTGATGAAACTCTCGTTCCAGAATTTTCAATGAATATTTACGAAGGAAATTTATACCCAACCAATCAAACTTTCAAGTATCCAAAACCGGGAGAGAACAACTCAAAAGTTTCGCTTCAGTTATATTCTTTGGATACTGATAAAACCTCCACAACAGATTTAACCAGGTACAACGATTTTTATATTGCAAGAATTCAATGGACAAAGGATGCAAATATCCTTAGTGCACAGATTTTAAATCGTCACCAAAATAATTTAGACCTTCTATTTGTCGATGGTAACACCGGAAAAACATCGGTTGTTCTAAATGAGACAAACAACACTTATGTTGATGTAACTGACAATCTTACTTTCCTAAATAATAATAGTTTTATTTGGACTAGCGAGAAGGACGGTTTCAACCACATTTATCTTTATGATAAAAACGGAAAACTCCTCAATCAAATTACAAAAGGACCTTGGGAAGTGAGTAGCTTTTATGGATTAGATTCAAAAAATTCTAAAGTTTATTTTCAATCTACAGAAGATGGATCTATCAACAGATCGGTGTACAGTATTGGCTTAGATGGGAAAAGCAAGAAAAAGCTTTCGCTAAAAGAAGGAACCAACTCGGCAACATTTAGTCCGAATTATGAATTCTTTATAAACTCCTTTTCAAGTTCAACTCAACCAACAGTTTTTACTTTAAATGCTGCTTCGAACGGAAAAGAGTTGAAACAAATTGAAGATAATGCATCTTTACTCACTAAAGTGAAAGACTTTGGAATCCCGAACAAGGAGTTTTTCGTACTTACAACAGACAAAGGACATAATTTGAATGCATGGATTTTGAAACCAAAAGACTTTGATCCTAATAAAAAATATCCGCTGTTTATGTTCCAATATTCCGGACCGGGATCTCAGCAAGTAGCTAATCAATGGAACAATACAAATGACTATTGGTTTTCGATGCTAACGCAACAAGGATACATCGTTGCATGTGTTGATGGTCGTGGTACAGGATTTAAAGGTGCCGAATTCAAAAAGGTAACTCAACTACAGCTAGGAAAGTATGAAGTAGAAGATCAGATTGACGCAGCGAAAGTTTTAGGAAAATATAATTATATTGATGAAGCTCGTGTAGGTATTTTTGGATGGAGCTACGGCGGATTTATGGCGGCAAACTGCTTACTGAAAGGTAATGATGTCTTTAAAATGGCGATCTCTGTTGCACCAGTTACAAATTGGCGTTTCTACGATTCAATTTATACTGAACGATACATGCACACGCCTCAGGAGAATCCTTCAGGTTATGATGACAACTCTCCAATAAATCATGTTGACAAATTAACTGGTAAGCTTCTTATTATTCATGGATCTGCAGATGACAATGTTCATGTTCAGAATACGATGGAAATGATGGAAGCACTTATTCAAGCTAATAAGCAATTTGATTCTCAAATTTATCCAGACAAAAATCACGGTATTTACGGCGGAAAAACGCGAATTCAGCTTTATAACAAAATGACCAACTATATCAAAGACAATTTATAATCACCCACAATAAAATGGCACAAACATCAAAAATCACCTTAGAGGAAATTCAGAACTTTGAGGGCAAGTATCCAAAACAACTTTGGTATTTATTTCTTGTCGAAATGTGGGAGCGTTTCTGTTTCTACGGAATGCGCGGAGTACTAACAATCTTTATGGCCGATCAACTTTTAGGTTTGGCATTCTCAGACAAAGAGGCGAACTTGAAATACGGTGCTATTCAGGCATTTGTTTATGCTTTTACATTTGTAGGAGGGATTTTTGCCGATAAAATTTTAGGATTCAAGAAATCGCTAGTTTTTGGAGGTATCGTAATGGTTTTAGGAAACTTGCTTATTGCGTATGATCCACACGTTTACTTCTTTTATGGGATTACTCTTACCATTATTGGAACAGGATTCTTTAAACCAAATATCTCCTCAATGGTAGGTGATTTATACAAAGAAGGTGATCCTCGACGTGATGCAGGTTTCGGACTATTTTATTCAGGAATTAATATTGGAGCATTGCTTGGAGGAGGAATCTGTGTTTATTTAGGAACTAGTGCAGACTGGGGATGGAATTATGCATTTTTAGCAGCGGCATTCGTCATGTTTATAGGTCTAATTACCTTTGCTTTAATCAGAAAAAGTTTAGGCCCTATTGGAGATTCTCCTATTCTAGAAATGCCAAAAGCAAAACGTACAACTCGCGAAGTGATGGTATACGCAGGAGCATTTTTAATCTTGCCGTTAATTTACATCATGATTATCAATACCGATTATACAGATTATTTCATGTACACAATCGGCCCATTGGCAATCATTTACTTCCTTTATGAGACATTTAGAGAAAAAGAAGCAGCAAGTCGTAAGAAACTTTTTGCAGCTTTAGTATTTATATTTTTCTCAATCGTGTTCTTTGCTATTTTTGAGCAGGGTGGTGGTTCATTGGCGCTTTTTGCACGTGAAAATTTAAGTCACAATTTATTGTTTTTTGATATTAATCCTAATATCGTAAACAACTCTGCAAACTCTTTATTCGTAATTATTTTTAGCCCGATTTTAGGACTTATTTGGTTGGCTATGGCCAAAAAGAAAATTGAACCTAATACAGTAGTTAAGTTCGGACTAGGGTTTATATTATTAGGAGCAGCATTTTATACTTTTTATTACACAAGATTTTTTGCAAATGTTGAAGGTATTACATCTCTAAATTTATTTACAGGTGCATATTTCTTAGTAACAATTGCTGAATTATGTCTTTCGCCAATTGGACTTTCTACAATGACAAAACTATCTCCAAAGAGACTTGGTGGTATGATGATGGGATTGTGGTTTCTTGCAAGTGCCTACGGACAGTATGCTGCGGGGATATTAGGTGCTGGAATGTCATCTGATAATAATGATGCTTCTCTAATGATAAAATTGCAGAACTATACAGAAGGATATTATCAAGTTGCAATTTACGCTTTTATAGCAGGTATAATACTATTGGTTATTTCTCCAATTATCAGAAAACTTATGATGGAAGTAAAATAATAAGTTTTACCAACATTTTACATCATATTTTTTAGAAACGCTCCAATAACAGTTGTCTTTTGGCAATAAGAAATTGGAGTTTCAATAACAAAAAGTTAGATTCGCAATCTCTTACTTATTTATTGTCAAATACAATGTGACAATTGATGAGTATTTAATTAGATAGTTGAGTATTCTATAACGGCAATTCATTAAATAAACTAATACAAAAATGGCATCACAGCAGGATGAATTATTATTAAAACATTTGAATAATAGGGGTGTAGATCAGTCAATGTTAATGGATCACCCCGCTTCGTTATTTATTCTGTTTTTTACAGAAATGTGGGAGCGCTTTTCATATTATGGAATGCGTGCACTATTAACTGTATTCTTAGTTAGTGAATTAACTAGTGGTGGTTGGGAATGGACAAACGAAGAAGCTCTTAAGCTTTATGGAATATATACGGGTCTAGTCTATCTGACTCCGCTCTTAGGAGGAATTATTGCGGATAAATTTACAGGCTATAGAAAAGCAATCTTGATCGGAGCCTTAATTATGACTTTAGGGCATGCTTCGATGGCGTTAGAAGGTTTTAGTGAAAACTTCTTTTACGTCGGTTTGTTATTTATGATTTTGGGTAATGGTATGTTTAAGCCAAATATCTCATCTATGGTTGGGCAATTGTATCCTGACACAAGTAGCAAAAAAGATGCTGGTTACACTATATTTTATATGGGTATTAATGCAGGAGCATTTTTAGGAATGTTGTTGTGTGGTTATATCGGTGAAAAAATCGGATGGCATTACGGATTCGGTTTAGCTGGGATTTTTATGTTTTTCGGAATGTTGCAATTTTTCTTTGCACAAAAGATATTTGGAGTTATAGGTCAAGATGTCAATATTAAAGAGAAAGAAGTTTCAGCAGAGGACCGAGTAGAAGAGGTTGAAACAGCTCCGCACATTGTACGCGACCGAATAGTGGTTGTAGGTGTTTTGATGGTTGCGAGTATATTTTTCTTTTTTGCCTTTGAGCAAGCTGGAGGATCGATGACTTTATTTGCAAAAGATTACACACAAAGAGCACTTACTGGAGATTCGGCAACTTTTTTCAAGTGGGTCGATGCTATTCTAACAATTTTTCCAATTGCAATTGTAACTTATGTGTTATATGGTCTAGCAAAAAAGATTTATGCTCGTTATCCGCTTACGATTATTTTCACGACCGTTTCTTTCGTTATAATTTGGATTTTAGGTATTTGGAAAGTACATCGCGAATTTAATTTAGAAACTACAGAAGTTACTGTATCATGGTTTCAAATTTTAAATTCATTCTTTATCATTACTCTTGCGTCTTCATTTAGTAAAGTATGGGATAAAGTTTGGAATCCATCCGGTCCAGTAAAATTTGCAATGGGATTAATCTTTGTTGCGGTTGGTTTCTTCGCGCTTTCTTATGGAAGTTTGAGTATTCCAGATGGCGCAAAAACTGCTTCGGTTAGTATGATTTGGTTAATTTTAGCTTACTTCTTTCATACTGTTGGCGAGTTATGTCTATCTCCAGTTGGATTATCTTATGTAAGTAAATTATCTCCTAAAAAATTCGTGGGTCTTACTTTTGGACTTTGGTTTACGGCTTCAGCTATAGCAAACTTTATCGGTAGCTGGACGGGAGCTTATATTGATAAGATTTCAGAAATGTATTCTATTTCCACGTTTTTTATTATCATTGCAGGCGTTCCATTATTCGCTGCAGTAATGCTGTTGTTATTCAACAAAAAGCTAGTAAAAATGATGCACGGAATCAATTAATATTAAAATTTTAAAGATTAATAAATAACTATAAATGTCAACAACTACTGCAAATCCAGATTTTTTTGAATCTAAAGTTTTAGGTCATCCTGCTGGACTTTTTGTCTTGTTCTTTACAGAAATGTGGGAACGATTCTCTTTCTACGGAATGAGAGTTTTATTAATTTTATTTTTAACTGCTGCAATAACAGGAGGAAATCCGGGTTACGGATGGAGCTCTGAAAATGCAGGAGCGTTGTACGGAACTTATGCAATGTTACTTTATATTACACCAATCTTTGGAGGAATTATAGCCGACAGATATATTGGTTATCGTTGGGCTGTAGTTATCGGTTCGATAATCATGACGCTGGGACACGCTGCGATGTTCATGGATTCTGAATTCATGTTATACTTAGGACTTGGACTTCTAGTTATTGGTACTGGTTTCTTTAAACCAAACATGACTTCGATATTGTCAGAAATGTATAAAAATTTCCCAGAGAAAAAAGATGGTGCTTACACGATTTTTTATATGGGTGTAAATGCTGGAGCATTCTTCGGGATGATGCTGTGTGGTTACTTAGCTGCAAACTTAGGATGGCATTGGGGATTTGGATTAGCAGGTATTTTTATGCTATTAGGAACAATACAGTTTTGGTTAGCTAAACCATTATTCGGTGATATTGGCGAAGTGCCAAGTAAAGAAAAGAGAGCAATCGAATCTGCACGAGTTGCTGAATCGAAAAACGAAGACGACAAACTAAATCCTTACACTACAGTTGATATTGCGTTAATAGTATTGACCACAGTAATTGGTTTATTGTATGCTTTCAATGACCCTCTATCAAAAATTGGAAATATAAATTTATTCCCATTTAAAGTGGGTGATATGGACGGCTCGATTGTAATGATCTTAGTTGCCTTAATATTATTTTTATATTTAGTAATTAGCCGTTTAATGCGCTACACAACTGTTATTCGTCACAGAATGATTGCTGTAATTATCTTCGCGTTCTTTACTATTTTCTTCTGGATGTCGTTTGAACAGGGTGCTTCATCATTAGTGATTTTTGCACGTGATAGTGTTGACAGATCTTTAGAAGGAACTTCATTAACCATCTTTAATGTTGTAAATACATTGCTTACCATAGTTCCATTGTTAATTATTTCATGGGTACTTATTTTGTTAGCAAAACAAACTTATAAGAAAGCTTTAGGCTCGAATATCGTATTAGCCATTACATTCCTTGGAATTTGGGGAATTGCAATCTGGATGTTATTAAATGAATTCAGTAAATCAGCTTCAGAAATTGACCCAAGTTGGTTTTCAATTCTAAACTCATTCTTCATCATTGCTTTTGCTTCTACTATTTCTAAAATTTGGGACAGTAAATTCAATCCACCAGCTGCTGTAAAATACGGTTTGGGATTAATTATTATGGCTATAGGATTCGGATTATTAGCTTACGGTTCTTACGGAATTACAACTGGAGTTAAAGTTTCAATGATTTGGTTGGTACTAGCGTACTTATTCCACACCTTGGGCGAATTATTCCTTTCACCTGTTGGTTTATCTTACGTATCTAAATTAGTTCCTGCTAGAATGATTGCATTTATGTTTGGAATGTGGTACTTGGCAATTGCAATTGGAAACAAATTAGCCGCTGTTTTAGGTGGTGAAATTGATAACATTACAAAAGCTTATTCACTGTCAACTTTCTTCTTAATCTTCGCTATTGTACCGACCGTAGCCGGATTATTAGTAATTGCTTTGAATCCTGTTTTGAAAAAATTAATGCACGGTGTTCGATAATTTATAATTGTGGAATTATAAGCGCAGAGCACGTCAAGTTTTAAATAATTGAGACTATGAAAAAATATATTTTAGGTTTGCTTTTTATGGCATTTTCATTTTCTGTTTCAGCGCAAGAAGTGTGGCATACAGATTTAGATAAAGCTGCGGCGATTTCTACTAAAACTAAAAAGCCACTCCTACTTTTCTTTACAGGGAGCGATTGGTGCGGATGGTGTATCCGACTTCAAAAAGAGGTGTTGCATACTCCAGAATTTGACGCTTGGGCAAAAGAGAACGTCGTTTTACTTGAATTAGATTTTCCTAGAAGAACTAAATTAGATCCAAAAATAGCACAGCAAAACGCAGAGCTACAACAAGCTTTTAAAGTTCGTGGATATCCAACCGTGTGGATTGTAGACTTGATACCTGGAACAAACAAAGTTAATTTCTCTGCTTTAGGTAGTACAGGATATGTTGCTGGAGGCCCAACTGCGTGGTTAACTGGCGCCAATAAAATATTACAAAATAAAACCAAAGGTTAGGTTTTAATTATTATTTCACCCTAAAAAATCCCTCTTCACTCGTTTTGTGAAAAGGGATTTTTTGTTTTATAGCGGTTTGTTCCCATTTTTTTACCTGACTTTTATAATTCGATCCATCGGCAACAACTATTTCTGGATTCAAATCAAGAAGCAATCTTTCGAAATTAATCCTCGCAGATTTGGTCATAACGAGAATATCTACCTTAACATTTCGTGGATAAACTGCAAGACTATCAATTATTAGAATGCGCTTAGCGCGAAATGTATAAACGTTGGAAAGCGGCCTGATTACTGGTTTTTTGATAAAATTGTTTACCAAATAATCTTGGATCGTTTTATCCTTTGCCACTTTTGAAGCTAATGAATCAGCTGAAAATATCGTTACTTCTTGACCTACTCTAAGTCCAAATATGCTTTCGGTAGTTTTTTGAAAGATTACAAATTCAGTCGATGATTGAGCATCTCTTTTACTTATGATTGAAGCAGTTTGTACTGAAATTACCGCTAGTAAAACGAACAAAAGTCGTTGGTAGTTTCGTTGATATATAAATAAGATCATACTCACTATTAGTAAATAGGAAGTCAACAATAAATATTTATTAAAAGGAATGTTACTAAAAACAAAAGCTTCTTGAGATGCAATCTTATTGATGATATAATTGATTGCTTTCAAGCATTCAGATAATAGTTTCATTGGGTAAAGTGGAACATAATCAAATGCTGCAAGCACTAGTACTATAATACCTAAAATCATTATCAAAGTTAATGCAGGAATTATCAATAGATTAGTGACAAAGAATAGTCCCGGAAATTGATGAAAGTAATAAATACTTAGTGGAAGGGCTCCGATTTGAGCAGCGATCGAAACGGTTAAAATATCATCTAAATATTTTAAAATTTTATTGCGGGGATTCCAAATTCTTTTGAGTTTTGGCTGCAGCCAAATAATAAAAAATAAAGTTGTGTAGCTTAGTTGAAATCCCACATCAAATAGAAAAGCTGGCTCTATCAAGAGAATCGCAAATATCGACAGTAGAAGGATATAGTATATGTTCGTTTGGCGCCTTAAGAGAAGTCCCCACGCTACAAACGAGAACATTGTTACAGATCTAACTACCGACGGAGAAAGTCCTGCAATGATCGCAAATGTCCATAGTAAAACTATTGTTACGATCAGTCGGATTAAGTTTCCTCTTTTATTTTTTGGAAGTGGTTTTAAAAGGAAGTTAATAAATAGTAATATAAAGCCAACGTGCAGTCCTGAAACAGACAGAATGTGAACGGCGCCTGCTAATTGATAGTCTCGTAATACTGCAGCAGAAATATCTTGTTGTTGTCCCAGAAATAAAGCCGAGATGATTGGTATTTCTTTTGGTGGAAAACCATTTTCAGAAAGGTTATTGATTATGCGAAGCCGAATTTTTTCCGCAAAATAGCGTAGGTTTTTTTGTGGTGTAGTACGAAGTTGTATAGTGGCGACATTGAGGTAAACTTGTCCGTGAATGCCTTTGCTGGCAAGATATTTACCGTAATCGAAGCTGTTTGGATTCAGAGGTTGTTTTTGTGCTTGAAGGGAAGCAGAAACTTTGAGGACACTTCCAATTGATAAGTTTCGATTAGCATCATTATTGGAAAAATTTATTAGAATTTTTCCTTTAGAAGTATTACCGTCAATTTGTTGAATTTTCCCAATATACCTTTCAGTAAAAGCTGTTGGCTTCAATCGTTGCAAAAGCACAATTTGAAGTTCGTGTAACTTATCAAATACCTTAGATTGTTGAGAATAATGCTGAGAGTCTTGCTTTAGATCATGTACCTCGTGCGTAAACATGCCTAAGCAAAATGAGATAGCAATAAAAGATGCTGCAAAGTAGGGTGAAGAAGCTTTGCGTTTACTAATAAAGTAGGATGCAATGAATGAAACTAGTGAAATCGAAGTTATTGTGAAAACAAGAAGTTTACTCAGCGGAAAATATACCGCAAACAAAATCCCTGCTACAAAACAGATTGATACCTTTGCTATTGGATATTTGAGTACATACATAGATCTAATGTACTCATTTTAAGCAAGATAATTTATTTTTACAATACTCTGTTTACTTGAGCAAAAGCTTTTTTATAGTAAGATTCTTTTGTAGACGAAACGATTACACCTTGACTTGTAGATGAATGTATAAATTGAATTCCATCTGCATCAGTTCCAATAACAAGTCCAACGTGATTAATACTGCTACGACCATTTGTTTTGAAGAAAATCAAATCGCCTTTTTGAACTTCTTTGTCAGCAATTTTTTGACCAATCTGTGCCATATCTCTTGAAGAACGAGGAATTGCTTTGTCAAAGATATTAAAAACAGCAGTAACCATTCCAGAACAATCCATTCCCGCTTTATTGGTCCCGCCTGTTCTGTATTTAACGCCCATAAATTCCATAGCGTTGTTAATCATCTGTACTGCTAGGTAATTCTCTGTGGTTGTCGCTTCAATGTCTTCACCGCCTTTTTCATTAAGTATAGACTTTAAAGTCTTAATACTTGTAGGCTTGCTAATCGTCTTGCCTTTTTTGTCGCTAATTGAAGTTGCAACAGTAGTTTCTGTAGAAGGTTTTTGGTAAATTCCTTTTCTTTCGGCTGCTTTTTTACTTGTAACTACCTGTGAAAATGTCACAGAAGACACTAAAAGGCAGGTTAGGAGAATCAGTTTTTTGTGCATATTTTTATTTTTATGTACAGCGCAATCGCCATTCTAATTATTAAATTGAGGTTCTATATAGAACAAAATTATAAACGAGTATTGTCTACATATAGTATATTCAGAACTGTAAATTTAATAATATTTCCATATTATCAAAACTTTTTGGAGGCAAAAGGCACCTAAAATTTCTATAAGTGCAAAAAAAAGAGCAGTTTACCTCAAACTTTGCACAATTTTTTCTGCGGTTTTCCTTGCTGCACCATCGCGTCCCAACATTTCTTCGAGAAGATCATAATCTTTTAAAAGTGTTGCTCTATGGGTGGGATTCAAAATTTTTTCAAGTGCTATACTGAGAGTTTTTTTATTAAAATCATCCTGAATAAGCTCTTCCACAACCAATCTGTCCATAATAAGATTGACCAAAGAAATATATTTTAAAGTAATTATTCTTTTAGCAATTTGGTATGAAACCCAGTTTCCTTTGTAGCAGACTACTTCAGGAACCTTAAAAAGTGCAGTTTCCAAAGTTGCCGTTCCTGATGTTACAAGTGCGGCATGTGAAATGCTTAATAAATTGTATGTCTGATTACTAATGAAACGAATATTTTTGTTGGTCAAAAACTGTTGGTAAAAGCTATCATCTTGACCAGGCGCTCCCGCAATTACAAATTGATAATCTGGAAATGAATCAGCGACAGATGTCATGATAGAAAGCATCTTCGTAATTTCCTGTTTTCTGCTTCCCGGTAATAAAGCGATAATGGGTCTACTGTTAAGATTGTTGCTTTTCCTGAAATCGGAAAAATCTCCTTCCTTCTTTTTATTAATTACATCTAATAAAGGATGACCAACAAATTCAACTTTGTATCCGTGTTTCTGTTCATAGAATTCTTTTTCGAATGGGAGAATCACATACATATGGTCAACATCTCTTTTTATAGAAGTTATCCTATTTTCCTTCCAAGCCCAAATTTGAGGGGATATATAATAATGAGTAGTAAATCCTTTTCCCTTTGCCCATTTTGCAATACGCATATTGAAGCCTGGATAATCAATAAAGATAATAGCATCGGGCTGAAATTCGCTAATGTCTTTTTTGCAGATTTTTATATTATTCAAAATTGTTTTTAAATTAAACAGAACTTCAGCAAATCCCATAAACGCTAGATCACGATAATGTTTCACCATAGTTCCACCAGCAGCATTCATAAGATCTCCACCCCAAAAACGTATTTTGGCAGAGGGATCTTGTTTAATTAATTCCTTAATAAGCTCGGCTCCATGCAAGTCACCTGAAGCTTCGCCTGCTAATATGTAGTATTTCATATTTTAAAGTACTAAGGTCAATACCGCCATTACAATTGTTGCCAGCACCACGCCACGCGCCATCAAATCTTGGCGAAATTTTAATAGAGTAAAAAAAATAATAATGTTTAGAATTGCTCCTAGTGTAATTATTTTACCAATCATTCCGTTAGCGCGACTAATTTGCAAACCTTCCACAAAAGAATATTCGGTAAAAAATTCAATAAATAATGCAGTACCAATTAGAGTACTTACAATTCCTATTACTAGGCCGTAGAGGATTTTAATTTTGCTCATTTAGGTTCCAAGTATTTAATTGTTGCATTGCATGATGTGCCGTAAGATCAAATTGGACCGGCACCAAGGATATATAACCGTGTTCTAACGCCCATTCATCAGTATCCTCTCCCTTATCTTCATTGACAAATTTGCCAGTAAGCCAATAGTAATCACGTCCATGAGGAGTTTGTCTTTTATCAAAACTTTCTTTCCAAGACGCTTTTGCTTGCCTACATACTTTAATTCCTTTTATTTGATCTTCAGGAAGTTTAGGAAAGTTAACATTTAAAAGTACTCCATCTGGAAGTCCTTGTGATAAAACCTGAGAAGCAATTGTTTTTACAAATTTCTTAGTTGGTTCGAAATCTGCATGCCATGCAAAATCTTGCAAGGAGAAACCAATTGCGGGAATGCCTTCTATTCCGGCCTCTACCGCAGCGCTCATAGTACCAGAATAAATCACGTTTATCGATGAGTTAGAGCCGTGATTAATGCCCGAAACACATAAATCAGGCTTTCTGTGAAGAATTTCACTTACTGCCATTTTTACGCAATCTACAGGAGTTCCAGAACAGCTATATTCGAGCACCTCTGCATCTGTAGCTGAAATTTTATTGATAAATAAGGTGCTGTTAATAGTGATTGCGTGGCCCATAGCACTTTGAGGTTTATCTGGCGCGACAACAACGACTTCTCCCAACTCCTGCATTACTTCAATTAAAGCACGCATTCCCGGTGCAGTTATTCCGTCGTCGTTGGTAACAAGTATTAAAGGTTTCTTCATAATAAGTATTTGATTGATAATGTGTGTAGAATTACCAAGCTATTGGCATAATGATTGTAAAAACATTAACAGCTATGCATAAATATTATCTCTACATTTGAAAAACAAAAATAAGCATTTTAATATCTTTGAAGCTATTTTTACATCTTTAACAAAAGATTATAGTCGCTTGCATTTGTGACTTATTTTTAAATGCAACAGTTTATTTAGATGAAAACTATATTGAATTTTATGAGA
>CBDUDY010000018.1:0-22991 GCA_965366055.1 uncultured bacterium | reverse complement strand
TAATAGTTTTGCAAAGCAATAATCCTTTTTTTTGTAAATAATTATAAAAATTTGATACAGGATATATTTTGCTTTATAAATCTAAGTACCTTTAGGATAGTGCACTAAGAATAGTATTTTTTGGATTTAAATACGTTTTTTTTGTAATCAGTAATCTTTGGCACTTTCACTTTTCAGTACTTTATTTTTAGTACAGAGTTTTTTTAGAAATGTGATATGACTTGATTACGAGAAAAATAAAATAATCAATTTATTAAAAAAAGGAAAGAAAAGTCAAGATTTGTGCTATTCAAATAAATTCAATTGGAAGTAATTTTGGTCCATTAAAGAAAGTTCTTTTTATTTAAAGCTATTATGATTAAAAAAGTCATCTTTTTATTTTTCAACATCTGCCTTTTGGGGTTTCTCTTTGGTTGCAATACCTGCAATGCAAATGAGACTCAACATACTGCTGATACTGAGATAAAAAGTCCAGATTTTGCAATCACATCTTTTGTTGAAACTCCTTATCTAGATTCTTGTAATTCTAGAGGTATTTTAATAGAAAGTATTAGCGAGCAAGATCTAACGGATAATTCTACTCCACAACTTTCACTACCACTTAACACAATTGCATTTTATACCCGTTTTTCTAATCCTACAAAACGCAGTATATCAGAAACTAACGGACTGCTAGAGCGAAATATTCCGCCGGTGCAGCACGTATCACGAAACATTCTCTTCCACAGTCTACTGATTCATTTCTAATTTTTTACGCAATAGCAACACGGCGATTGCTACTTGTATTGCATTTTGCTTTTTTGTAATAATTAATACTAGATCGATTTCATTGGTTTTAACGACGGTTTCAGAGCGATTACTTTATCGTTTTTAATCTTCAACTATTTTATAAAAACTTCAGAGCACATTATTTTTTAAAAGTTTCTGCCTTTTGCAGTTTCCTTACAAAATCAGCCACATTTTATTGCTTGTATTCTAAAGCATTTTAATAAGTAATTCATTAACGGTTTATTTTTCAGAATTCTAATTTCTGACGATTTCTGGGCTTTAGACTTGTCAGAAATATAGAAATAAAAGCAGTTACAGCAGGATTAAAAATAATTTTATCAAAATTTAAATTCAATATTATGCACTTAACACCAAGAGAGATTGAGAAGCTAATGCTGCATACAGCAGGTGAATTAGCTCAAAAAAGAAAAGCCCGCGGCTTAAAATTAAATTATCCAGAAACCATTGCGCTAATAAGTAGTGAATTAATGGAATGTGCACGCGATGGTAAGACTGTTGCCGAATTAATGCAATATGGCGCAACACTTCTTCGCAGAGAGGATGTGATGGAAGGGGTTCCAGAAATGATTCACGATATACAAATCGAAGCAACATTTCCTGATGGAACAAAATTAGTAACGGTTCACAATCCAGTGCGATAATCTTAAAACATACTATTATGATTCCAGGAGAAATTATCCTTAAAGACAGCGATATCATTTGCAATGAAGGTCGCGCTACATTAAAAATAAAAGTTACAAATGCGGGAGACAGACCTATTCAAGTAGGATCTCACTATCATTTTTTTGAAGTAAATAAAATGATGTCTTTTGATAGAGAAAAAGCATTTGGAATGCGACTAAATATTATTGCAAGTACTGCGGTAAGATTTGAGCCAGGAGAAGTGAAAGAAGTAGAGCTAACTGAATTTGGCGGAGGAAAACGTCTCTTTGGTCACAACAATCTTGTTGATGGTGATCTATCTCCACAAAATAAAGCTGCTGCATTAGAAAGATTAGAAAAAGGTGAATTTAAAAATGTCAAATCATGAGTTTAGAAGTAACTAGAAAAAATTATACAAGCATTTTTGGTCCAACTTTAGGAGATCAAATACGTCTTGGCGACACCGATCTTATCATTGAAATCGAAAAAGACTTCTGTTCTTATGGAGACGAAGCAAAATTTGGAGGAGGTAAAACTGTAAGGGACGGAATGTGTCAATCGTCAACAGCCATGCGCGACGATGGTGTTCTTGACTTTGTAATATGTGGTGCAACAATTATTGACCATTGGGGAATTGTAAAAGCAGACATTGGTATTAGAGACGGGAAAATTATCGGAGTCGGTAGAGCTGGAAACCCTGATATTACTGATAATATTACACCAGGAATGATCATCGGAGCTTCGACAGAAGTTCATGGAGGTCACGGATATATTGTAACTGCTGGTGGAATTGATACGCATATTCACTTTATCAGTCCAACTCAAATGGAAACTGCACTTTATAGTGGAGTAACTACGATGATTGGAGGAGGAACAGGTCCTGCAGATGGTACAAATGCAACAACGGTAACTCCTGGTAAATTTAATATCAAGAGAATGTTGCAGGCTGCTGAGGCATTTCCTGTAAATGTTGGTTTCTTCGGAAAAGGAAATATTGCAACTGAAGGCCCAATTGCTGAGCAAATTGAGGCTGGAGCTCTTGGAGTAAAAATTCACGAAGATTGGGGTGCAACTCCTGCTACTATTGACGCTGCTCTAAAAGTTGCAGATAAATATGATGTTCAGGTTGCTATTCACACAGATACCCTTAATGAGTCAGGATTTTTAGAAGATACTATGAATGCGATTGCAGGACGTACAATTCACACTTTCCATACGGAAGGAGCAGGTGGAGGTCACGCGCCGGATATCATAAAAGCGGCAATGTACCCTAATGTATTGCCGGCATCTACAAACCCAACAAGACCTTATACTTCAAACACAATTGATGAGCACTTGGATATGTTGATGGTTTGTCACCACCTAAGTCCAAAAATTCCTGAAGATGTAGCTTTTGCAGATTCACGAATTCGTCCAGAGACGATTGCAGCCGAAGATGTTCTTCAAGATATGGGAGTTTTTAGTATCATGAGTTCTGATTCTCAGGCAATGGGTCGTGTAGGCGAGGTAATTACTCGTACTTGGCAGACTGCAGATAAGATGAAGAAGCAAAAAGGTCATCTTGCCGAGGATGAAGAGTATAAAAATGACAACTTCCGTGCAAAAAGATATATTTCTAAATATACTATTAACCCTGCAATTGCACACGGAATTTCAAACTACGTAGGTTCTATTGAAGTTGGAAAAATTGCAGATTTAGTTATTTGGAAACCAGCTTTATTTGGTGTAAAACCAGAAATAATTATTAAAGGTGGAATGATTTCAGCAAGCAAAATGGGTGATGCCAATGCCTCAATTCCAACACCACAGCCTATCATTATGCGTAATATGTATGCAACTTACGGCAGAGCATTGACAAAATCTGTGTTCACGTTTGTTTCTAAAGCTTCAATAGATAACAATATCGCTGAGGAATACGGATTGCAAAAAACGTTGTTGGCAGTATCAAACTGTAGAAATATCGGTAAGAAAGATATGATTCATAACAATGGTACGCCAGAGATTATGGTTAATGCTGAAAACTATACGGTAACTATTGATGGCGAAAAGATCACTTGCGAGCCTGTGGACAAACTTCCATTAGCACAACTATATTTCTTGTTTTAATAAATCAATGTTTCTAGGTGTCATTGCGGCAGGGATAGAAACGGCATCCTTTGCTGCAAAGCGAAAATTGGAATTTAAATACCAAAACGCTCTTGCAGCAAAGATATAGTGGATAGCCCGGTTGTAGCTGTGAAGAATGAAACAGCTACAAGCCGCCCAAAAAAAGAAAAATATCTTTTTAAATAGGGATGTCGCAATGAACTCAAGAAAATTAAAATAATCTTTATAATAAGAGTTTTATGAATAAGTGCAAAATCAATTTGGTTATAATTTTAGTACTTCTATGCACAACTTTTTCAGCTGTTCAAGCACAAGAAGGATCTTTAATGGTTTACGGTTCGGTAACCTATAAAGACAATAATAATAATGGGAGCAGTTTTGCTGCAAACCCAATAGGAGTGGGATATTTTTTCAATGATCACGTAGTAGCTGGGATGAATTTTGCTTTTGATAAAGAGAAAAATGGACTTGGTGATCTTACAGATTCTAAGTATGAGGTAGGTCCTTTTTACAGCGATTCGTGGAAAATTGGCGACTATTTTTATATTATAGCACAGCTAGATGCGCATTATGTATGGGGAAATACGCTTATGAATACGGCATCTGCATATGGTTATGACGGTTATCTCGCAAGAGCATATCCAATTATTGCTGTAAGTCTTGGTCACGGATGGGCATTGAAAGCTAAATTTTGTGAATTGTCATTTGAAAGTACAACAGGAGACGACGTCAATAAGACCAAGGACCGCACATTTGTTGCCGGAATTAATGGGTCAACTCTCGGAATTGGAGTGTCAAAAAACATTTCTTTTAAAAAGAATAAAGTATGATAATAGAACAAATTGTAGGAAATACTCAAACGCAAAATATAGGCCATAGAGATATCGATCTTTTAGAAGTTGAATGGTTTGAAACTACCAAAAGAATTCAGCGAAAGCGTACAAATTCTGGGATGGAAATTGCAATAAAGTTCGTACAGGAAGGGCAGCGTTTGCATCAAGATGACATTTTGTATCAAGATGACAATAAGGTTGTAGTAGTTCACATTAAACCTTGTGAAGCAATTGTGATGACACCGGTTTCATTACTGGAAATGGGAACTATCTGTTATGAAATAGGGAATAAACACCTTCCACTTTTTATACAGAATGATCAGATTATGATGCCCTTTGAAATGCCAATGTTTCGATGGCTAGAAGCGAGTGGATATCTTCCAGAGAAACAGGAGGCTCAACTGTTGCATTTACTAAAATCGAATGTGGCACCCCACGGGCATGGAGGCACATCGCTATTTACCAAAATTCTAAATATAGCATCTTCAAATGACTGATATAGAAAATACATATTTGGGAAGTTTACTCCATCTGGCAGACCCTACTTTGCCTATTGGAGGATACTCCCATTCTAACGGCTTGGAAACGTATGTTCAAGAAGAGCTAGTGAATTCTGTTTCATCATCAAAAACTTTTGTCACCAATATGTTAATGTATAACATTAAGTATAATGACGCATCTTTCTTGAAACTAGCCTACGAAGCGACAGAAAATAATGATTTGGATACAATCATAAAATTAGATCAGGAATGTACTGCGCTCAAAAGTCCACGTGAAATAAGAGAAGCTAGTCAGAAGCTAGGAATCCGATTAATTAAGATCTTCCGAAGACAAAAAGCGTTCGATATCATTACTGATTATGAAAAAGCAATTGCATCCAAAGAAGCGACTGCTCATTACTGCATCGCCTTTGGTATGTATGCACAATTGCTCGAAATACCTTTGGCGGAAGCCTTATTTGCTTTTTATTATAATGCGGCAATCGGAATGATTACCAACTCGGTAAAGCTTGTGCCACTTGGACAGCTTGACGGTCAAGATGTACTTTTTGAACTGCAGCCGCTGATAAAAAAATTGGCAAAAGAAACATTAACAATTGATAGAGATCTGGTCGGACTTTGTAATATCGCATTTGATATTCGATGTATGCAACACGAGAGACTTTATTCACGATTATACATGTCTTAAAAAACTAAAAAAACGAAATGGAAAAAAGAAAATATGTCAAAATTGGAGTTGCTGGTCCAGTTGGATCAGGGAAAACAGCTTTGTTAGAGCGCTTAAGTCGTAGAATGCTTAACGATTATAATATGGGCGTTATTACTAATGACATCTATACAAAGGAAGACGCGGAGTATATGGTAAAAAACAGTTTGTTGCCAAAAGAAAAGATCATTGGTGTTGAAACTGGAGGATGCCCTCACACAGCGATCCGTGAAGATGCTAGTATGAATCTTGAGGCTGTTGACGAATTGGTTTCTCGCTTTCCAGATATTGAGCTAATCCTTATCGAAAGTGGTGGCGATAATCTTTCCGCTACTTTCTCTCCAGACCTTGCCGATGTTACAATCTTTGTAATAGACGTTGCCGAAGGAGAAAAAATTCCTCGCAAAGGTGGTCCTGGAATTACAAGATCAGATTTACTTCTGATAAATAAAATTGACTTAGCTCCTTATGTAGGTGCAAGTCTTGAAGTGATGGAAAATGACGCTAGAAGAATGAGAAAAGGTGCGCCATTTGTTTTTTCGAATCTTAGAGGAGCTGAAGGGATTGAAGAAGTTATCGGGTGGATTAAGAAATATGCATTATTAGAAGATGTAGAGGAACCCAACTTAATTCGATAAAATGGTAAGTTCCTTAAGAATAGAAGTAGAAGAGCGGGACGGACAATCATTTTTAAGAGATGCTTACGTGACGCAGCCATTCAGGATTGTGCCGGTAGGTCAATATAAATCCGATGGTGCTGCATACTTGATGATTATGAGTTCGTCGCCGGGAATATTAAGTGGTGATGAGTATGATATTCAGGTCAATCTTAAAGAAAATGCCCGTTTGCAATTGCAATCGCAGTCCTACCAACGCTTATTTAATATGGAAGATAGCGCTTCGCAGGTCATGTCAGTTAAGATGCAAAAGGGAAGTTCTTTCTCTTATGTGCCGCATCCAGTAGTACCGCATGAAGATTCAACTTTCAAAAGTCACAATAAGATTGATATTAATGATGACTGCGAATTAATCATTAGCGAAATCATTACTTGTGGGCGTAAGCATTACGGCGAAGCTTTTAAATATGCTCATTTTCAAAATCTGGTTGAGGTTTACCATCACGATCGACTCATTTTAAAGGATAATGTTTTGCTGAAACCAGAAATAATGCCATTGGAATCTTTGGGATTATTAGAAGGTTTTACACATCAAGGCACACTAATATATCTAAACACGAAAGGTTTGGATGTGTTAGATCATATCGAATATTTTTTTAAAGAAATGGAAGGTTTAGAAGATGTTTCTTTCGGCATTAGTGATCTTCACGCAAAAGGATTTGTAATTAGAATCCTAGGAAATGGTGGTGAGCAGATGTTTGATTTCTTCAGAAAAGTAGAAAGTGTGTTGTGGGAACAAAAAGTAGATATAACAATTTAGGAGAACTATGGACTCAAGTTTAATAGCATTATCGATTACAGCTATCAGTATCAGTTTTTTTCATACCGCGTCAGGTCCAGATCATTATTTACCGTTTATTGTGCTCTCGCGTTCACGCAAATGGAGTATTTCTAAAACTATAATGCTCACAATTGTATGTGGTCTAGGACATATTTTAAGTTCGGTAGTATTAGGACTCATCGGGGTTTTCCTAGGTTGGCAGGTGAATAAGATTACGTTCTTTCAGGATTATCGCGGTAATATAGCTAGTTGGGCATTATTGCTCTTTGGCGCAATTTATCTCTGTTACGGACTTTGGGCTGCTTACAAAAACAAAGCTCATAAACACTTTGATGTCATGGGCGATGATGTATTTGTTTACACTCATAAACACGGCGAAGTAGTAATGCCAAAAGATAGAGTAAAAGTAACGCCCTTGGTATTATTTGCAATTTTTGTAATGGGGCCAAGCGAACCGCTTATACCGCTATTATTTTATTCAGGACTTAATCGGTCGATGACAGAAATTCTGACACTTATTAGCGTGTTTACAGTCAGTACTGTATTGACAATGCTTGGAATGGTGCTGCTAGGTGTTTATGGATATTCATTTTTCAAAACTGAGAAGCTGGAACGTTATACGCCCGCAATTAGTGGTGCAGTAGTTTTAGCCTGCGGTGTAGGTATGGTCTTTTTAGGCTGGTAATTCAAAAACAATAATTTTTACTCTTAGAATCTAAAATTAAAATGAAAGAAATAAAAATAACAGTTGTAACTGTACTAAGAGGAATTGGTCAGATCATGCTTCAAGACAATGCTTGGACGGGGTTGCTTTTCCTAATTGCGATTTCATATGATTCTATGATAATGGGCTTTGGGGCTTTAATTAGTGCAGTCGTTGGAACTGCTACTGCAAAAGTTTTGAAGTTTGACGACAATAATATCAAAGCAGGATTGTACGGTTTTAATGCAACATTAATTGGAACCGGTTTACTATTTATTTTTGAACCTACTGTTCTGATATGGTCTTGCGTTATTATAGGGTCAGTAGCTTCAACATTATTGATGGAATTTTCAATTCGAAAAAAGATTCCGTTTTTTACATTTCCATTTATTGTGGTCACGGTGATTGCAATTCTGGTAATAGACCATTACAGTCTCGCAGGACATAATAAAATTGAAGCAATTGAAGAAATGATGGAATTGCAAAATTTTAATGTTGCAGCACACGCCTACAGTGAAGTCATCTTTAAAGGGACAATTGCAGCTGGTTTAATATTTTTTGTCGGAGTTTTTCTTAACAATCCTACGGCAGCTTTATACGGATTCGTTGCAGCTTTAATAGCCGGAGCTATTGCACATCTCGGTCATAATTCAGTAGAATTAATTGACGATGGGATGTTTAGTTTTAATGCGGTTCTCTGCGGAATTGCTTGTAGTGGACTTAAACCTCGCGATGGAATTTATGTGCTTTTATCAGTCGTGATCGCCACCTACTTTGATATTTTCATGATGAATCACGGCTGGATTACGCTAACGTTTCCATTTGTGTTATCGATGTGGTTTATAGTTCCGCTAAAAAAGTTAGTTGGTCATTTTGAATATAAGTATCAGAATAAAAATAGAGATTTTTTAATAACAAACAAAAAATAGATAGCATGGAATTTAGACTTTTTGCAGCGATTGCACTAATGTTAGTAATACAAAATGGCTTTGCACAGACGCCAAATAAAACCGAAAAAGATACGGTACATTTAAGTAAAATCGTAATTCATAACACCGATTTTAGAAAGCAGATCATGTCAGTCGATTTAAAGAAGGCGCCCGTAAACTCTGCACAGGATTTACTTCGAAAAGTTCCAGGATTATTCATCGCACAACATGCAGGAGGAGGAAAAGCAGAACAGATATTTTTACGAGGTTTTGACAATGATCACGGAACAGATATTAGTGTTTCTGCGGATGGAATTCCGGTAAATATTGTTTCGCACGCACATGGACAAGGTTATGCAGATTTGCATTTCCTGATTCCTGAAACTATTAAAGATATCGATTTCGGAAAAGGTTCATACTACGCTGATAAAGGAGATTTTAATACTTCGGGATATGTGAATTTTACGACGTTTGATAAATTAGAAAAAAATCTGTTCAAACTTGAAGGTGGATCTTTCAATACGTTCAGAGCTGTTACAATGATCAATCTTTTGAATAAAGAGGCAGATGAGAAGAACTTTTACGTGGCGAGTGAATTTAATTATTCTGACGGACCTTTTGATATAAAGCAGAACTTTAATCGAATAAATGTATTAGCAAAATACAGTCAATGGATTGACAGCAAGCATTATATCTCTGTTTTAGGTTCAACATTTAGTTCTGGATGGAATGCTTCAGGTCAGATACCTGAAAGAGCTGTTGAACAAGGCCTTATAAGTCGTTGGGGCTCTATCGATCCTACAGAAGGTGGAAGTACTTCAAGAACAAATTTTGCTGTGAATTATAGATATCTTCCAAGTGAAGACGAAGAGATTTCTAGCAATTTGTTTTATTCTAAATACGATTTTAATCTGTTTTCAAACTTTACTTTTTTTCTAAATGATCCTGATTTTGGGGATGAAATTGAGCAAACTGACAACCGATCTATTTATGGATTTGACAATAAATATATAAGAAGATTTAATCTGGATGATAGTAAAATCACTTGGACTTCTGGAATAGGATTAAGATTTGATGATATTAAAGATTTACAACTAAGTCATGTCTTTCAGCGTGATTTATTACTAGATAGATTGTCTGATGTCTCTGCAACTGAAGCAAATATTCATGGCTATACAAATTTGGATTGGAGAATTGGAAAGTGGACGATAAATCCAGCAGTTCGTGTAGACCATTTTATCTTTAGTCTTCATGATCGTTTGGACAATCTACCAGCAGCACAAGATGCAGCGGCAACAAGAATTAGTCCAAAGCTTAATATTTCATTTGCACAAAATGACAATGTTCAATGGTATGTGAAATCTGGGTTTGGTTTTCACTCAAACGATGTTCGAGTTGTGGTAGCACAGGATGGAAAGGATATTTTACCATATTCTTTCGGAACGGATTTAGGTTTAATCCTCCGTCCAATCGAAAATATGATTATCCAGCCAGCACTTTGGCATATGTATTTGCAACAAGAGTTTGTTTATGTTGGAGATGAAGCTGTGGTTGAGCCTTCCGGTAAAACAAGGCGTTTAGGTGTTGATTTAAGTTTGCGTTACCAGCCATTTTCATGGCTGTACATCGATGGTGATATCAATTATGCCCATGCTAGAGCTATTGAAGAGCCAAAAGGCGAAGATTATATTCCATTAGTTCCTGCTCTTACAAGTACAGGGGGAGTTGCAGTAAAACTTCCTTCTGGATTTTCCGCCAATCTTAGATACCGCTATATGGATTCAAAACCAGCAATTGAAGACAATTCTATTAAAGCAAAAGGATATTTTGTCAATGATTTGGTTCTAGCTTATGGCAAAAATAGTTGGGAAGTAAATCTGCAGATGCAGAATATATTTGATACAAAATGGAATGAAGCACAGTTTGAAACGGAGACTAGACTTAGAAATGAGCCAAGTTCTGTTTCTGAATTATGTTTTACGCCGGGCACACCACTTGCATTAAAAGTAGGTTTAAGTTATAAATTTTAAAAATTGAATATCGTGAGAACATTTGTTAGTACCAAATCTCTAGTTATGGCGGTCATATTTATGACCGCTTTTTCTACTTCGTATGGACAACTAAGTCCTCCGGGATTAGGAAATGCCAAATCTGCTTCGTGGTTTGCGTTTGGAATTAAGCAATCATTGGATACAATTAACCACAAAGTTTCTACAACTTATATCGGGTTAGGGCGTAAGAGTGAACCGTACGAAAGCAATCCTACTTCAAAAATGGGAATTCTTGTAATTAATGAGGAAATCTCCAATCGCTATAGTGAACATTGGGAATATTCATATGCTTTGAGCTATAGACGTTCAAATGTGTACGATTCAAATACACCTTATGAGCAATTAAATCCTGCAATAGAGCAGGAATTTAGAGCATATGGTCGTTACTCTTATCTAACTGGGACTGATCGTGTAAAGTGGAAAAATACTTTTAGACAGGAATTTAGAAAGTTTTATAATCCTGATTTTTCGAATACGGACGAGAATTTTCAACTTCGCACGCGCCTTAAAACGCAGCTAAATGTGAATTTAGGACACGATAAAGTTCATCAAATCATAGGAAGCGCCGAAGCATTATTTGCTATTAGTAGAGAAAATTATCCAGAAAGTGAATGGTCCAAATTTAAATATAAAGAAGCTCGCTTGGGACTTTATTATTCTCTAAGTCCGAGAGAAATCCCATTTACGTTTGATTTGGGTTATATGAGAAACATCATCGGACAATCGGATGTCATTGGTGTGGATTATATTTCTCTCGACGTCGTTTGGAAAAATCCCTTTGGCACAAAATAGAAATGGGCTGAAATTTTGTATGAAAGATTTGATTGAGTAATCTACAGAAAGTTACCGATCATGGGTTTACTAATTTTGTAGTTTCTCTAGTCCATCTTAGGGACATTCTACTAGAAAATTTCAATAACTATTGGTCAAAAATTTCGAATCAATAAATAATAATAATTTCAATAATAATTTAAAAAAAACAATATGAATAAGATTCAAAAGCTTTCGAGAAATACCGAAAATGCACCTCAAAATATATTTTCATCGCAAACTGTTGCGTTTTCTCATTATAACAACTTTTCAGCGCAGTTGCCAATCGATCCTAAAACTGGACAAATTGCAAGTCAGGATATAAAAGAGCAGACCAAACAATGCTTAATCAACATTCAGGCAATCGTAGAAAGTATTGATCATAACATGGACGATGTAGTGAAAATGACCATTTTTTTAAAGGATATTGCGCACATTGAGTCTGTAAATGAAGTGTACAAAACATTTTTCAAGAAAGAACTTCCAACTCGTACGGTGGTTGCGGTTGCAAACTTGCCGATGGATGGAGCTCTGCTGCAAATTGACACATTACTGTCGAACGGTGAAGGTACAACGCCACAAAAACCATTAGAATTAGTAAAAGTGACCAGAAATACTGACTCTGCTCCAAGAGATTCTTTTTCATCGCAAACGGCTGCATTTTCGCATTATAACAATATTTCTGGACAATTGCCAATCGACCCAAAAACTGCTAAATTAATCGATGGCGGAATTAAAGAACAGACTGAACAATGCTTGAAGAACGTAAAAGCAATTTTAGAAAGCATCGGTCATGTTTTAAATGATGTTGTAAAAACTACTATCTATCTAAAAAGCGTTTCTGACGTCGAAGTTGTGAACGAAGTTTTTGCAAAATGGTTTCCAAAATATGTTCCTGCTAGAACAATTATGATCGCTTCAGATTTACCTTTAAATTCTTTGGTGCAAATAGATTGTGCAGTTTCTCATGGTGACGGAACACCTCCACAACTTCCAGAAGACACACGTTTTCTAGTAATTGAAGCTAATAACACAGATCATGCGCCAAAAGCGTCTTATACTCAAACAGTAGCATATTCTCATTACAACCATATTTCTGGCCAATTACCATTAGACCCAAAGTCTAACAAAATCGAGTCTCATGATGTAAAAGAACAAGCGAAACAATGTTTAGAAAACATCAAGGCAATCGTGGAAAGTATAGACCATAGTATGGACGATGTAGTTAAAATAAATATCCAACTCGCAAACATTAGTGATTTAGATACTGTAACTGAAGTTTACACTACCTATTTTGCCGGGGACTTGCCTGCAAGAACAGTTACTGGAGTTTCAGAAATTCCGATGGGTGCTTTGGTTCAAATTGATGCTGTAGTTTCAAATGCGGAAGGGACACCTGCATAGATTTTGTGCGGGTTAAAAATTACTTTTTTAAAAGCATAAAATTTTAAAATAGCTTGAGATTTCTCAAGCTATTTTTGTTTACGGACATAATCATTTTCAAAAACAAAGTGTCGTCTTTCAAAAACTTAAAATGTACAATTTTGCAACTTTAAAATCGAATACAAATTGTTACCAACATACTGAAACTATAATTGTGCAGATTGTCTAATTTGAAAATAGTAAATATCGCTTTATACTGATTTTGAAGATCGATATTCAGAAGGTGTTAATCCGGAAACTTTTTTAAATAATCTTGAGAAATAGGAGGGAGACTGATAATTTAATTCAAAAGCTATTTGCGCAATTTCTTTAGAATTGTCTTGCAAAAGAATTTGACTGTGCAAAATACTTATCTCATTAATCCATTGTTTCGGAGGTTTTCCAGTTGTTTCTTTCACACATTTATTCAGATAATTATCGGAAATATTTAGTATTTGCGCGTAAAATCCGATGTCTTTGTGCACCACATGATTCTTGTGTACTAACTCTCGAAATTGAAATGATATTGAACTGATATGTGTTAGTGCGTCCATACTTTTGTTTTCAGCACCAATTATTTTAATTAAAATTGATTGAAAAAGCGCAATACTAATGACTTTACTAGGTTCTGCATCCTGCAATTCTTCCTCTAATAATACAAAAATTCTAGTAATCCAGCTAATTGTGGCTTTATTAACGATTGTAAAAGGGGAGGTGTAAAAAAAATTTAAATCATTACTCTTAAGTGCGATTTTGCTAATGATTTCGTTTTCATATACTACAAAAAATCCTTCCACATCGGCAGAAAGTTCAAGAGTTGCAGTATAATTTCCCTGCTTGATGTTCAGCGCTTCGTAAGCATTAATTTCAAAAATAGAATTTTCCAATTGCTGCTTTATTTGACCTTTTGTTACAAAAAGCAAGAAATTAAAAGTCGTCTGGTACGGACTTACAGGAATCACAATCCGCTTTAAATAATTCTCAATTCGATATAACTGAAGACTAGAATTATTAAAAAGGTTATGTAAACTCACGTCAGGCAAAAAGAATTTTTTGTAATCGTAATTAGAAATTAATTTCGGCGTTGCTTTCATAGGTTGAGTTGAAATCAAATTTACAAATTGCCTATGTATGAAATATCTTTAAAACTGTTAAAATTGAAAGTTATTATTAGAAATCAGAGCATTTTGAGAATAGGTTGTAAATTTGAGATAATCGGTAACTTTATTTGGGCGGCTTATGGTTGTTTGATTCTTCAAAGTCATAATCGGACTTTTCGCTTTATCTCTTCTTCGATAGTGACATTTCTATTGTAAGAAAATCTATTGATTACCAACTTTTAAAATTATAATTTTTCAGCAAAGGATGCCGCTAGTATCCCTGCTACACTCCTGATATTGCAAAATTTTATATCACTAATTTGCGCAGCTAATAAATTCTCCTTGTATATTAAAATTAGATTTTATGTTTTTATCTTTCTTATTACAACTAAAATAGTAGCTGTTAATATAGTATAGAGAAATAAGATAGATTGATTTGTCATTAAAAAAAAATTTTAATAATAAGTCATAATAAAATTTTATCGATATAAGAAAATAATTACACAATTATTAAATAGTGGTAATAATCCTTTTATACATTACTTTATTGTCATAAAGTTGGTAGTGTGATTAAATTAAAATATTTTTACTAAAGTAAGATTGATTCCTTTTAAAGCTGATCAATTAGTACGATAAATAAAATAGATGTTTTTTTGCATACGGTTTTATAGCACAAAAAAACAGAAGATAATATCTTTTAACTTCTTAGTATAATTCTCACATTTTTTTAAGGTCGGGGGACAAAAGTATATGATTAAAATTTTAATTTTAGAAAGCGATATTGTCGATAGTGCCTTTATTTACGAGGAATTAGCAAACAGCGAGTTTTTACATAATATATCAAAAATAAGCTTAACTGGTACTGAAGTAAAATTTATAAATAATTATACACCTGATATTATCCTAATTATTTATTCATCATTATATAGTAGTTTGCAAATAGTATTAGAATTAAATACGCACTTGCCTTTAAATATTCCCCTTCTTTTAATTGCAGATAATTTGCAAATTGATGAATGCGTGACACTAATAAAAAATGGTGTAACTGATATTATAGTACGAAAAAATATATCATCTTTATCTACCACGATTCTTACAACTTTACAAGAGAATCCACATGCATTAAGAAAAACTTCGCACCATCAGCAAGAAGAACAATTCATTGAACAATCAAAATATAGCATATTAATCAAAAACAGTACAGATGCTATTTTATTAAGTAAAAAAGACGGACAAATTCTTGAAGCGAATCCTGCAGCGTGTCAACTTTTTAAGATGACAGAAGATGAAATTAGAATAGCGGGAAGGAAGCAGTTGGTCGATGAGCAAAATCCAAATTTAGCCGCGATGCTGGAAGAGAGGAATCTTAGAGGGATTGCGAATGGTGAACTAAAATTTAGACGAAAAGATGGCACTGTATTTCTTGCAAATGTAACTACTGTGACTTTTACTGACGAAGCGGGGCACGAAATGTCTTCTATCACCATTAGAGATTTAACTAAGTCTATAAAAGTAGATGAACAATTAGCAAAAACTACAATTGAACTAGAGGAAGCAATATATAGCCTCAAAAAGGTAATGAATGCCTCGATGGACTTAATTTTGTCAATTGACGAAGATCAAAAAATTGTACAAATAAATTCTGCTTGTAGAAGTATTTTAGGATATGAATCCTATGAATTACTGAATGAAAATTATTTACCATTAATACATAAAGATGATCTGGATTTCGTACTTAGAAATGAAATAACTATTAGAGAGGGCACTCCTATAAAACTTTTTGAAGCGAGAATAATTCATAAGAATGGATCTACGATTTATATTTTATTAAGTGCGCAATTGGATAAAGATGATAAAATTATTTATTGCACCGCAAAAGATATTACAGAAAAGAAGCAATTTGAAAAAGCGTCTGTGGTCGAAAGAGAAAGATTATTAGATTTTTATAACCTTTCGCCGGCGTGCTTGGCAATTTTAAAAGGACCTAATCATATCCATGAACTTACAAACTGTTTGTATTTAAAATTTCTCAATAAAAAGGATATTTTAGGCAAATCGATTCTGGAAGTATTGCCGGAAATGGAAAAACAAGGTATAATACAACTTTTGGATGATGTATATCGCACAGGTATTCCATACATCGCCAAAGAGATGCTTATTCAAATAGATCTTAATAGCAATGGAGTGCTTACTGACACCTACATGAATTTTATGTATCAAGCGCATAGAGATTCTTTGGGCCAAATTGATGGCATATTTGTATTTGCTATAGATGTAACTGAACAAGTAAAGTCACGTATTCAGATTGAAGAAAGCGAAAAGATGTACCATCAACTAATTAGCGAATTGCCTGTGGCTGCTTACGCATGTGATGCAAACGGAAAAATAATATTTTTTAATAAAGCTGCTGCGCTTCTGTGGGGCACTTCGCCAATAATTGGAGTAGATTCATTTTGCGGATTTGCAGAAATTTTTGACGAAGCGGGCAGATCTGTTCCCGTGGAAGAGAGCGCAATGGCTATTTCTTTAAATGAGGCTAGAATAGTTTCTGACTGGTCCGGCACGGTTGAGAGAGTTGATGGGCAAAAACGATATATTGTAACTCATGTTGTGCCGTACATAGACGCATTAGGAAATGTTACAGGAGCTGTAAATATGGTCACCGATATTACCGCAACCAAAGTTGCACAAATATCCTTGGAATTACAAAACACTCAACTTGCATTTCAAAACCAGGAAAAAGAAAACAGGGCCGCTGAGTTAGTAATAGCTAACAAGGAACTTGCCTATCAAAATAAGGAAAAGGAAAATCGAGCAAAAGAGTTGATCGTAGCAAATAAAGAACTTGCTTACCAAAATAATGAGAAAGAAAATCGTGCAACCGAATTAGTTGTAGCCAATAAAGAACTTATTTATCAAAATAAGGAAAAGGAACAACGCGCAGAAGAATTATTTTTAACGAATGTGCAACTTGTTAAAACCAATAAAGAATTAGATCGATTCGTATATAGTGTGTCTCACGACTTGCGAAGTCCGTTAACTTCTGTTCAAGGTCTCATCTCAATAATTGAATCTGAAAGTAGAGAATCAGAGACGCTCAAACACATCCAAATGATAAGTACTAGTATTGAGCGCCTAGATCAATTTATAAAAAGAATTTTAAGCTACTCACAAAACAATAGAGTGGGTCTCGATATAGAGAAAATCGAAATAGAAAATACCGTACAGATGATATATGCTGCCCTTCAAAACACTAGGCAAGCAGTAGGAATTAATTTTGAAGTAGATATTCAAGAAGGCTGTAACTTTTATAGTGATAAAGTACGATTTTACGCGATCTTAGAAAACCTTATTTCTAATGCTGTAAAATATCATAAAATCGTCGGTAGTGATAGGTTTATCAGAGTAATTGCAAAAACTTCCGATGAGAATTTACAATTAGAAATAATCGATAATGGAATAGGGATTCCATTAGAATATCATAAAAAAATATTTGATATGTTTTTTAGAATTTCTAGTAAATCTGAAGGTTCGGGTATTGGATTGTACATCGTAAAAGATACCATCGAAAAACTCGAAGGAACCGTTAGAATTTTATCGCCGAAAAAGGGAGGATCAACTTTTAAAATAAATCTTAAAAATTTCAAAACATGTTAGAGCAAAATTTTAAGTTTAAAAGTTTAATGCTTGTAGATGATAACAATATTGATCTTTATATTACATCTCGAGTTGTGTCTAAATGCAATTTTGCAAAAGATATAAAGCAATATACCTCAGCTAAGAAAGCGTTGGACTTTTTGCAAGAGAATCAAAATGATTTCAGCCAATTGCCTCAGGTTATTTTTGTAGATATCTATATGCCACAAATGTCGGGATTTGAATTTATGGTCGAGTATGATAAACTGCCATTAGATTTAAAAAAGTATTGTAAGGTTTATATACTTTCTTCGTCAATTGATAAAGATGATACGAAGCGCGCAAATGACGATATGAATGTGGTTGCATTTCAAGTAAAAACAATTACAAAAGAATTTCTAGACAGTATCATAATTTGAATTGAAATCCTTCGAATCATTGTAAAAATTAGCCCAAACTACGCAAGATCTTTTTGTGACATAATAATTGCTAAAGGTGTGGAATTACTGTTAAAATATTTGCGTTTTTTTAAAGATAGGTTTTTCAAGGAAAGAAGGTTTTTCGAATTATAGTAGACTTATTGTGATTTCTTTTTGGGCGGCTTTTGTCTGCGATTGCGAAACAACAAAGGTATTAAAAAGAAATTATCGTTGTCGCAATCCCAACCACAACCAGGCCATCTACTGTATCTTTGCTGCTACAATAATTGCTCTCCGAACATTTTTTTCTTATTTCCGCATCTTTTGTAATTGCTCAGTGCAGCAAAGGATGCCGTTCCTGTCCCTGCCGCAAATTATCTTTATATTTCAGAATTCCGTCCGGTTAGAAATAAGAGACTTTTAATACAGTTAAGTAAATAAGTTCGAAATCTAAGGACTACAAACTCGGCGCTAACTGATTAATAATACTACTACAGACTTCGTACGCTATTTCTTTTTCTTTGTACATTTCGTGATCGTGGTTTGTAATAAAATGCTTTTTGATGTTCATATCCTCAAACCATTTTGAATCAGGAAGGAAGCTGTCATCTTCTCCAAAAAATAATTCCATTTTAGTGCTAGGTTTCTTGGTTTCATAACGAAGCCTCGTCGCAGAAACTGCAAACAGATTCTGTACTTGCAGTCCTCGCAAAGCAGCTTTCCACGCAATTGTAGCGCCAACACTAAAGGCGAGCACGTGGATTTTTTGGGTTTCGGATTTTAAAAGATTTTCTACTGCTTTTTCAATACCAGCTTCAATAAATTTTTGGTGTATTTTTTCCTGCGCCAAATTAAAAATATTTATTTCCGCCAATTCTGTACTACTGTAAAAAAAAACATCAAAATGTTGATTGAGTATGGAAGTATAGCTACTGATCCACTCAGAATTCTTACTGCCCCACAAATCTGAAATCAGAATTAATCTTTGTTTCTCATTTGAATTCATAGAATGATGATTTTATTTTTATAAAATAAACTAACACATTACATATTTCAGTCCTTCTGATGGACCATAAAATACATATCTAAACTTTTAGACCAATAATCTTTATGAATCTCTGCGGTTTTAAATCCCTGCTTTTCATAAAATTGATACGTTAGCTGGGAAGTTCTGACAATTATTTTTTGAACGCTACTAATTTTATTTATCTGTTCCATTCTATAATTTAGAAGTTTTGAGCCAAAAGACTTACCCTGATAATCAGGATCTATAATGTCCCAACTTAGTACGGCAATAGTCATACTATCATCAAAATTTATTCCGCCTGAGCCAACAACTTTTCCGTCCACTTCTAAAACGTAGTATAAATCAATTTCATTTTGCAAATAATTTTCCAAATCGTGTTCTTCACTTACAGCAAAATATTTTGGCGTATTTTGTTGTACAAGTTTCAGCACTAAATCTTTATCAGAATGGGTATAGTAGCGAATCAAGTGAGAATTTGACATTTACAATTTTTTGAATTATAAAGGTAATTCAAAATTATAAAATAATACTTCTTTTTAAATAAACTAGAAGTCAGATAAAGGAGCATTCGTAGGTAGTTTAGAAAAAATTCAAACACTACGATATTCCGCGCAAGTGACGGAAACTCCATTCTTTGCCGCAAAATAAATATCTAAATCTTAGCTCGACAATATCTGCAGCAATAATAGAAAGTACAGCCTGACCCAATTTCACATAGTGTTTTATGGAAAGAAACTATCAAGGGCGAAGGTTTGCCTCCAAAGTAACAAAAATACTATTGTGAAAATAGGCACGAATTGCACCAAAAGTCAATATTTTCTAAATCCTTTTGATATGCTTAAATTTGCTTTTAAGTTTGAGGGTTGCAAATCAAGAATAGTGATATTAATGAATCAGAAATCGTATGTAAAATGCCTGGAATGCCGTAAATTAAACTTAAACAGCGACTATTGCGAGAATTGCGGAGCGATAATAAATATAAACCTGAAACGGCAACTTGAACGTGAAAAACGGGTTGAGAAAGACGTAGAGGCGGAGCGGTTGAAAGGACCAAGTAAAGTTGACAAATTTCTGCAAAGCGCAACAGAGCATCCAAATATTATTGTGAGATTTTTTTCGCATTTAATTTATTCCATTTGGATCTTTTTAGGGATGGTTATAGGTGCAATAATTGCAGGATTCATTAGTGTGGTGACTGGTTAAAACAAAAGAGTAGCCTGATTTAAAAAAAATTTTAGTGGGTAGAAAGATCTATATTTTGATGAGTGTTTTAGCTGTTACAATTTTTTCAATGCAAAAATTTGAAATTTTGCTGCCTAAAATTATTAATAATTATGCCAATGACTTACTTTGTTTACCACTCGTCCTTGCCGCAATATCCTTTGCAATAAGACGATTAAAAAAAGACCCAAATTTTAAATTTCCACTTGTATTTGTGCTAATTATGGCAGCTTATTATTCTGTTTATTTTGAATATTATTTGCCGAAAAATAATCCTCGATATACGGCAGATTATATGGATGTTATAGTATATTTTTGTGGATCTTTGGCTTTCTATTTTTACGAAAAATCCTCAAATTATTACAAAAAATATAGGGAAGACTAAAATTGAAAGTGATTTTCAGCTGCTAGTTGCGGGAAGATATGCAGCATAATTTACTGCCATTCAGTTTTAATTAATTTAGTCATCCATGGCAGTTTATAATTTGAAAAACTCCACGGTAAATTATTGAGAAAAATATCAATTCCAGAATTTTCTACCTCGAGATATATAATTTCATTACTTTTTATTCTGCCATCTCTCTGTAAAAAAGATTTTCTAAAACCTTCGATAGATGTATTTTTCAAAACTGACCAGTATTCGATAACGGATTGTAGCAATGTTTCACATTCCTGAATTTGCTCATTGTTTAACGGCAATTCAAAATTTATTAAGTTGTTGTTTTCAATTCCGCATAATAGTTTTGGGAGCAAACAGTCCTCCTCAGATGTCGTCTGACTAGCAGTAGATAGGTACACTAGTATTTGCACGGCAATTTTGGAATTGTTTTCGTTGAGGAATTTGCCATTCTCAACTAAGTTTAAATTTTCAAATAAGTTATTCAAAAAGGGTAGTAGAAGCACTATTCCAGCGTTCCTACATGCACGAAAATTGATTTCATTATTTTTGTTTTCATCGCTCTTCATTTAATAATTTATTTTAGAGTTTATTGTAAAAGCATTACTTCGCAAAGTTTTAAAACGTTTTGTCTGGATATATAATTATTGATCTTGTCTTCTTCGCCCGTATTGTGAATGTGTTATTTATCTATTTATTGCTGATTGCCCACTTAGATCTTCTTTGTAATCTTCAACTAAAACTCCTGAATTTATAAACAAGGGGTGGTAAATATTTTCTTCCGAAGAGATTGCATAAATAATTTGTCCGTTCAAATTCTAGAGACAACAATTCTACTGTTATTTGCTGAAATTTACCCAGGAAATTTTCATCATCTTCCGCAGCAAACATATTTATGATTGGTTTATTTCGAAAATACTGCAGTACATATTCTAACAGCTTTATTCCTTCATAATTATCAAACATCTTACATAATAAAGTAAAAATACGAGTTATATTTATGCTTATAGCAGGTTTTCTAAAACCAGTTTCACGAGGATTCGAACAGAAAGATTTTTCGTTCTGTAACACTTGATCTTCTTCAATAGTCACTAAACTAATCACGATTTTATGTGGGTGAGCGTCATCGCCTCGATCAATAATAGTATTGAGATTTGCAAAAGTGACAATCTCATCATCATTTCCACTTATGTTCTTTAGAAACATTGTAAGATCATCTTTTAGGAAATTTATAAAATTGAATAAACATAGTTAAGTAGTTAATTAGTTTTTAAACTGATTTGTTTATTAAAATTAATTATAATTATCTTAATATAAGAGACTTAAGGTTTTAAAAATTATTTGCAGAAGGTTTATTTTGTCTTTTTGATGGCTATAGAATGAAAGTCTATATAGAATATCAAATCGATTTCACTTCTTTTTTCGAAGTTGTTTTCTTCATCAATTCGCTTTGCTTTGCCAGATTTGTTCAAAATTCAAATTGAAGATTCTTACTCATAAGATCGATGTTGAATCTAAATTTACTTGCGAAAAAAACAAGATTAAATGTGATTTCTTCTATATAATAATTCAGACTAAAGTTATAGGTACTTCTTATTGTTTTTCTTATAAATTCAATTTATTAGTATTTATTCATATTTAAAAACTCTCATTCCTAATAATTTAGAATAATTACTCAAGAATAGCTAATTGAAATTTGTCACGTTTTCAAATTTTTTGGCAATTCGAAGTGCAGTTTATCGATTATTGTACTCTATTTAATTATAAAAATGAATTATTTTTAATTAATTCATAATTATTATTACAATATGAACGAAACTTAACAAAAAAGCTATACTTATATTATATTTACATGCTCGTCTGTAGTGTTTTAACTAAAAATATGCGAATAGCTTGTAATCTTTCGTCCTATTCTAGAAATTAAAAGACAGGTTTATTTTACGCAGATCTAATATGTCTAAAACACTAAATAAGTCAGTTGAGCTGGAATAGCTATTATCTAATTTCTCGATTATGGAAATAAAATTACCTTCATTAAAACGCAATAAATTTCGACACTTTATCAGTTTAAATCTCTTATTGCTCTTTTCCTGTATAAGCAGTACAGTTTCTGCTCAGATTAATGAGAATTTTTCATCGTGGACGGCAAGGCCTTCTTACACAAATTTTACTCAAGTTGGTTCAGGAGGAACTTGGACCATGACCCAGTGTATTGCTGAACCAAATGCTGCACCAAATGGAG
>CBDUDY010000017.1:0-23253 GCA_965366055.1 uncultured bacterium | reverse complement strand
TTATTTTTAAATGCAACAGTTTATTTAGATGAAAACTATATTGAATTTTATGAGAAGGAATTACAAAATATTAGTGCTTGTGATGGCACTATCACTAGCTTTTTGGAGTTTTATGCCCAAGGCAAAAGTAGTCGACCCAGAGAAAGATAAATTATTATTAGAATTACTAACGTTCGTTATTCAGCGAGGTCACTATGATCCTGTGCAAATGGATGATGCTTTTTCAAAAGGTCTCTACAAGGATTATATTCAAGCCCTTGACCCTTCTAAAAGATTTTTTCTTCAAGAAGATATTGATGCATTTTCAAAGTATGAGTTGGAGTTAGACGACGAAATAAAAAATCGCGATTTAACTTTCTTTGATCTTACATATACAAAGTTGTCACAGCGTATAAAAGAAAGTGAGGGATATTACAAAGTTATCTTGAGTAAGCCTTTTGATTACAAAGTTGACGAGGACTTTAATACAGATTATGAAAAGCTGCCTTATGCTAAGAATGTAGCAGAGTTAAAAGAGAAATGGAGAAAGCAGATAAAACTGTCGACATTGTCTTCTCTTTCTAATAAACTTGAACTTCAAGAAAAAGCAAAAGATCCTGCTGTACGCGATTCAATTGCGAAAAATTCCAAAAAGAAAGAAAAAGATTTGGTAAATATAGAATCTAAAACCTTTGAACAATTAGAAAAAGAAACTAGAGAAAATTCATTAAAATCTCTTGATGAGTATTTTAGTTTTGTAGATGATCTTGATAGAAACGATTGGTTTGCAGTTTTCATCAATACTATTGCTTCGCGATTTGATCCGCATACCTCTTATTTTGCTCCTGATGACAAAGAGCGTTTCGATGTTAGTATGAGTGGAAAGCTTGAAGGAATTGGCGCTAGACTTCAAAAGAAAAATGATTATACAGAAATTACAGATCTTATCTCGGGCGGTCCTGCTTGGAGACAAAAAGAGCTAGAGCCTGGCGATCAAATTTTAAAGGTTGCTCAAGGTAATAAAGAGCCTGTAGATGTTGTTGGGATGCGTCTTGACGACGTTGTAAAGAAAATTAAAGGACCTAAAGGAACAGAAGTAAGACTTTCTGTAAAAAAGACTGATGGTACTTTAAAGGTCATTTCTATTATCAGAGACGAAGTAGAGATAGAAGAAACGTATGCAAAATCGAGTGTTGTAGAAAAAGATGGTCTTAAATACGGAATAATTTATCTGCCAAAATTCTATATTGATTTTGAAGATCGCAATGGTCGAGATGCTGCCAAAGATATGGCTATAGAAGTAGAGCGATTAAAAACTGCTGGAGTTAAGGGAATTGTAATTGATGTTCGTGATAACGGTGGAGGATCGCTAAAAACTGTTGTAGATATTGCAGGACTTTTTATTGAAGATGGCCCAATTGTGCAAGTTAAATCTGCTAATAAGCGTAAAGAAGTGTTGTCAGATACCGACAAAAAAGTGCAATGGGATGGACCACTAGTAATTATGGTGAACAGTTTCTCAGCTTCGGCTTCAGAAATTTTAGCTGCAGCATTGCAGGATTATCACAGAGCGGTAATTATTGGAAGTAAACAGACTTACGGTAAAGGTACAGTGCAAAATGTTTTCGATTTAAATCAGTTTGTCCGTAATACTAGTTTTGGAGATTTAGGAGCGTTGAAGACTACAACTCAAAAATTTTACCGAATTAATGGAGGATCTACACAACTTGAAGGAGTTCGTAGTGATGTAGCGATTCCGGATAGATATGCTTATGTAAAAATGGGTGAGCGCGATATTGATAATGCAATGCCGTTTGACAAAATTGACAAAGCAGATTATAAATTGTGGACTAAACAGTACAATTTTGATAATGCCATTACAGCAAGTAAAGCGCGAGTTGCAAATAACGAAGCTTTTAAACTCATTGATGAAAATGCAAAGTGGATTAATGATAGAAGTGAAGAAACAGTTTATACATTAGATCTTAATAAGTTCCAGAAAGAGCAAAAAGATCTCGAACTGAAAGCCAAAAAATATAAGCCACTTGCTGATTATAGCAATCATCTTAAATTTATTTCTTTGCCTTATGAAGATGCTGCAATGGCAAAAGATACCGTTCTAAAAGAAAAGAGAGATAGATGGCACGAAAGTCTTGCAAAAGATATTTACGTTCAAGAGGCTATAAATGTCTTGGAAGATTTGCAAAATTCTGATGCAAAAGCGAAAGTAGTGCCGGTTATGGGCAAGAAGAAAAAAGAGAAAACAGTTGTAGGATCTTAGGAATCTAGCAAATTAAGTGATAAAAGACTCTCGCAATGTATTTTGCGGGAGTTTTTTTTGTGGCTTTCGCCAAAATAATTGCAAATACTATCCATCTAAGTTACTTTACAGTAAAAAAGGTTTTATTTTCGCCTCAGCTAGAAAACAATATTTTAAAGTGTCAAAAGAAACTCAATCCTTATCGGCTATTGCATTTCAAAAATTCAAAAAGAATATTTGGGGTGTATCAAGTTTATCACTCATTATTGTTTTGGTTTTTATTTCAATTTTCGCTTACGTTTTGGCACCTGACAATTCAGAAAATGCCAATCAGATGCATCTTTCGATACATTCAAAACCTCCCGGATTTGAAGTGAAGATGTTGAGTATTCCGGCTTATCAAAAAGAAGATACTAAGTTGAAATACTATTTGGTAGGATTCCCAAACTCCACATCCGAAATACCAATAAACTCTTTTCAGATTGTGGATAATGATATAGTTTACGAGGAATATTCTGAAGAGCCTTCGTTGCGAATGCAAAAAAGTATAAATATTGACTCTTATCCAAATTACACTTCTATTAATGAGGTTGCGAGAGACCATGTAAAAACAAAAAAGTTTTGGCTTGGCACTGATAAGTATGGACGTGATTTATTGAGCAGAATGATTATTGGATCAAGAGTTTCTCTAGCCATCGGATTTATCGCTGTGATCATTTCGCTAGTTGTTGGAATATTTTTTGGCGCTATCGGCGGATATTATGGTGGGAAAGTAGATGCGATTGTTATGTGGATTGTCAATGTTATTTGGTCTATTCCTACCTTATTACTGGTAATTGCTATTACGCTGGCTTTAGGCAAAGGATTCTGGCAGGTTTTTGTAGCTGTAGGTCTTACCATGTGGGTAGAAGTAGCGCGCGTGGTGCGTGGACAAGTGATTAGTGCAAAGGAAATGCAATATGTTACCGCAGCACGAGCTTTAGGATTTGGAAATTTTAGAATAATTGTAAATCACATATTGCCAAATATTATGGCGCCCGTCATTGTTATTTCTGCCGCCAACTTCGCATCGGCAATTTTGGTCGAAAGTGGCTTGAGCTTTTTAGGATTAGGCGCGCAACCTCCAATTCCTACCTGGGGAAGTATTATTAAAGACCACTATAATTATATTATTCTAGGAAAACCTTATCTCGCAATGGTCCCGGGAATTGGAATCATGTTGCTAACTTTAGCCTTTATGATTGTCGGTAATTCGCTACGTGATGCTCTAGATCAAAAGACTGTTTAAAAAAACCAGCACCTAAAATTCAATTCGTTTTCTAGACATCAAAATTTTTTATTAGCCGGAATAATGTTTTGCAATCACTTTCAAAGATCTTGTTGTCCTTTTTAACCAGATTAAACTATTATTTTTGTCACTATGATTTTTTGTTAGCAAAGCAAATTTTAGACATTCAGTTTTTTAGTAAGAATTTGCTTCCTAGCAATAGCTTAGAATTTCTACTCTTAACTTTCCATTTTAAGGTGAAACTTGGGTTTTGCAAATCCTACTCCTACACATTTCGCAAAGTCATATTAATTTAGGGTTTCCTTTTCTCTTAGAATTTGTGTAAATTTTGTTCTTGTGCAGCTTACTTTGAACAAAATACATCATACGTCATAACTGTAAAATTGCTAGTTTATAACCTGTCGATTTTTGTTTCGTCATATAGAGCATGGCCACTAATTACTTTCTGTCTATTATACTTCTCAAATTCAAAATTCTGAATATAAGGGAGGCATCAATTTATGAAGTATTATTCTTTTAAATATAAATTACGATAAAATGATATTGTTAATGTCAAATATTAAAGAATATTATATAACTTTAACTATTAATTTAAATGCAATAGTTATGAAAAAATTTTACTTATCATTAGCAATGTGTGGATTTGCGATTAGTTCATTTGCACAATTTCCAGCTCCTTATTGTGCAGTAACCTTTCCTTCGGGTTCAGAGCCTATTTCTTTGGTTCAGTTTGCAGGCATTGATAACGCCACTTCTGCAGCAGTAGCTGGAGCATTGCAACACGAAGACTTCACAGCAATCGCTGGCGTTGTCGTTGCAGGTACTTCTTATCCCATTTCTGTAAATGGAAATACAGATGGTTCTTATACAAACAAAATTACTGTTTACATCGACTGGAATCAGGACAACGATTTTGACGACGACGGAGAAACATACCAAATTGGCGATCTCGTAAATAGTACTGGAACAGGTACACCAATATCTTCAAATATCCTTGTTCCCGTAACTGCAATGGCAGGATCCACCCGTATGCGAGTTGTGAAAAAATTCTTTTCAGTAGGTCTTCCTTGCAATGCTGCCGGGTTTGGACAAGCCGAAGATTATACTGTAACTGTTACTGCTGCAGAAGTATGTACAGGAACACCAATTGTCGGTGCTGTATCAGCTAGTGCAACAACTATTTGTGCTGGAAATCCAATTGGTCTTACGGCCGTTGTAACGCCAACTGCAGGCTTTACATATCAATGGGAACAGTCAGTAGATGCTGGTGTTACATGGATTTCACTTGGCGCAGTACAAACAAATTTAGGATATTCGGTATCTTCGCAAGAAGTTGCAACTTCTTACCGAGTTGTGGTAACTTGTACAGGTAGTGGATTGTCGGCAACTTCAGATGCTGTTGCGGTTGCTCAAAATCCTTACACAGAATGCTATTGTACGAATGAAATTGACTACACTTGTGACGAAGGTGACTTAATTATGAATGTCACTTTCGGCGATTTAAATAATGATTCTGAATGTTCTGCACCAACTGGCTATACAAATTACTCAGGAACGGTAGCAACGGTAGATATTCCGAAAGGCACTACAACAAATATTTCTGTAACAGTTGGTCCTTCTGGAGGTGGATGGTTATATGAATCTGCTGGAGTTTGGATCGATTATAATCACAATGGTGTTTTTGATGAAACCGAATTTACTTATATTGGGACAGGCTTAAATGAAGTGCTGACTCAAAGCGTTGTCGTTCCGGAAGCTGCAATGGAAGGACCAACGAGAATGCGTGTAATTGTAACCGCTAGTCAGGCAAGTGCATTTAATGCGGGCGTAGTTTGTGGACCAGCAGACGCAAATAATCCTTTCGGTGAAGCTGAAGATTATATGATTAACCTTGTGCCATCTTTGGGGACTCAATCTTTTGGACAAAATTCTATTGCAATGTATCCAAATCCAACGACTTCGCAAATAACGATTGATCTTGGTAAGCAAGTGGAGCTGCATTCAGTAGGAGTTTATTCACTTTCAGGTCAGCAAGTATTTTTGGAAACTGTCAACTCAAATACTGCAAGCCATACTCTAAATGTTAGCAGACTTGCAACTGGAGTTTATATGGTAAAAGTGATTACAGATTCAGGAACTTTCAGTCAAAGATTGATGAAGAAATAGTAAAAAGTAATATTTGAATTAAAGCCATCTCATAAATTGAGGTGGCTTTTTTTTTGAAGATTTATTTTATTTTAGGAGCCCTGTCGATAGAACGAGTCTGCAAGTAAAGTAGCACTAATGTGGGGCTAGGTTAGGCTATTTGATCCCTATCTTTGTTGAAGCTTTTGGTACGCAAATCTACAACAAAGGATTTGCTTCCCCAGTTCGATAAAGCTAAGGTGTATTAGTATACTTCTCGCAAATAATGGTCATAAAACAAGACTGTTTTCGATCTCGAGATTTAGTGCAATAGTGAGATTATAGAAGGCAATCTGTCAAATTCAAGAGAAATCTGTACGCGCTATAAGCATTGACGGTGTAAGAAAATAAATGATTTTTAGAAGAATTTCTAAAAGCTGTCGCCCTATACAATTAGCCTTACGAGACGGTACTTGCAGATTATTTGCCTAGCAGAGTTCTTTCCGCGAAAGCGTAATTAGTCTAGTTGAAAAAAGGGAATTACCACTCGTTAACCTTGTTAGCGTCCATCTTCAAAAAGATAAATAGTAAAATTGTGAACGCCCAAAGTCCAGATCCACCATAAGAAAATAATGGGAGAGGTACTCCGATTGTAGGAAATACACCAACGACCATTGCTATATTTACAAAGAAGTGAATAAATATAATTCCCGCCACGCAGTATCCGTATACTCGGCTAAATTTAGTTTTTTGTCGTTCTGATAAATAAATCACCCGTAATATTAATGCTAGAAATAGTCCGATAACGACCAGAGATCCTACAAATCCCCACTCTTCACCAACGGTAGTAAAAATATAATCGGTGTGCTGTTCAGGTACGAAACCACCCTTGGTCTGCGTGCCTTCCAGAAAACCTTTTCCGAACCAGCCGCCCGAACCAATGGCAATTTCTGACTGATTCGTATTGTATCCAACGCCTCGTAGATCGACCTCTTTTCCTAATAAAATATTGAAACGGTCGCGGTGGTGTTGCTTGAAAACATTGTCAAAAACATAATCTACCGAAAATACAAAGCCAGATATCAGCACTAAGACTATTGCGCTTCCAAGGAGGTTTCTGTTGGCCAACCTACTTCGGAAATAAACAATCGCTGTAACAACTGCGGCAATTATAATTATTATTTCCGGCTCTAAAACTAGGGCCATCATGAACAGAACGATGGCAATAAAACCGGTCCAAATGTACCATGCTGGCAGTCCTTCTCTGTACAAAACGATTAGAAATATTGTGTAAATAAGTGCGCTTCCTGGATCGGGTTGCGGTAAAATTAGCATTATTGGCAGGAAAACAATTAGCAATGCCTGTACTTGTCTTGCAGGATCCTTGAGGTTTACTTGTACATCACTAAGATACTTTGCCAAGGCTAAAGCTGTTGCTGTCTTGGCAAACTCCGAAGGTTGAATTGTAAATGATCCAATAGCGTACCAACATCTTTGTCCTGCAATGGTCTTTCCGAAGAGAAAAAGTCCGGCAAGAGTAACCAGCGAAATAGCAAAAATGATAGTTGCATATTTTTCATAAAATTTCCCGTCAACGGACAAAACAACAATAATAAGTGGAATTGTGAAGATGATAAAAAGTAGTTGCTTGCCATAAAACTCGCTAAAGTCAAATGCTGTACTAGTTTCTATCGGCAATGAAGAAGAGTAAATATTTAGCCATCCCATAATGAGTAGTGCCGTGTAAATAAATACACTTAACCAGTCGAGATTGCTTTTTACACTTTGATTTTTCATTTAAGAATTTCTATTATTTTTTAATTTTCTACTTCGCTGCTATCGATTACAGTTGGCTTCAAGACTTTTTGCATCATTGCATTTATAGCTTCCATATTACCTTCCTTTACTTCATATTTGGCATACTCAGATTGCAGACTTCCTTCAAGCATTCTTTTCTCTAGATCAACACGAGTAATGGTGCCTCGAAGGTATTTTTCGATCATCAAACTCGCCATCGGTCCAGCCCAACGAGCTCCCCAATAACCATTTTCTACAAACACCGCAACTGCAATCTTTGGATTGTCCTTTGGTGCAAAAGCGACGAAAATCGAGTGATCTTGAAGTTTTGTTCGCTTTCCGTTAATCTTCGCAAAATTTTCTGCCGTTCCTGTTTTTCCACAAATTTCAATTCCTTCCACTTGCAAAGATCGGGCTGTACCCATATTGTAAACATCAAAAAGACCATCAATTACCGGTTCGAAATATTTTTTATTTATGGTTGTAACGTGTTTGGTCACAAATTTTTTGTCGATGTCTTCGTGTTGTATTTTTTTGATGATGTGAGGTGTGAAATAAAATCCTCGATTTGCAACAGCAGCCATCATATTTGCAAGCTGTATTGGAGTCATCAAAACTTCTCCTTGACCGATAGAATTGGAAACAATAGTAGTACTTCTCCAACCGCCATTAGGATAGATACGTTTGTAAGTTTTAGAGTCAGGAGCATTTCCTTTTTTTCCAGTTGGAAGATCGTACCCCATAAATTGACCGAGTCCAAAACTTTTGAGGTGATTTGACCAAACATCTACACCATCTGCGGGTTTTTTATATTTGTTAATTGTCTTCATATACGCACTTGCGAAGTAGGTATTGCAAGAATTAAAAATCCCGTTGTGAAGTCTGATGGTTCCGCTATCGTGGCATTTCATAAAACGTCCTCTTGCATAACTGAACCCATGATGACAGACAAAAGCTGTTTGCTCATCTATCACTTCTTCCTGCAAGGCAATCAGGCCTGTCAAAATTTTAAAAGGAGATCCTGGAGGATATTCCGCCAACAGTCCACGATCATAAAGTGGTTTTGCAATGGAGTCGCGGTACAACTTGGTGTAATTTCGAGAACGTTCGCGACCAACTAAAATCGATGGGTCGTAAGAAGGAGCAGTAACCAATGCAAGAATTTCTCCGGTTGCAGGTTCGATAGCTACAATTCCACCACGTTTATTGACCATCAATTCTTCGCCATACTTTTGAAGTTCCAAGTCGATGGTTAATGTAATGTCTTCACCTTGCTTGGCAATTGTGTCGTATTTACCATCTTTATAAGATCCGATGTCTCTATTGAATTTGTCTTTCTGAATATATTTAACTCCTTTTACGCCGCGTAAAACATTCTCATAGCTTTCCTCAACACCTTGTCGACCAATTAAATCTCCACTAATGTAATATGGATTTTTATCAATGATTGCCTCATTTACCTGAGTAATAAAACCAAAAATATTAGCGCCAAAAGTCACTTGATAATCTCGTAAAGATCTCTTTTGAATTTCGAAGCCGGGGAATTTTCTAATTTTTTCTTGAAAAGCCGCATATTCACTTTTGTTAAGCTGCGGCAAAAATACAGACCGCAATCTTGGACTGTAGACTTTTGCTTTTTCAACTTTACTGATATATTCTTCTTTTGTAATATTAAGAAGTCGGCAAAATTCTAAAGTATCAATATTTTTCAATTCCCTCGGAATTACCATGATGTCGTATGATGGCTGATTGGCAACTAATAGTTTGCCCTTTCTATCATAAATATATCCTCTTTCTGGATAGTCATATTTTATTTTGATGGCATTATTATCAGATTTCAGCTTTAAAGTTTCGTCTACCACCTGCAAATAGAATAGTCGCATCAACAATAATACTGCAGCTGCTATGACCATTGATGGAAGTAATAACTTTCTCATCGTCTTGAAGGTTTAAAGATGTAAATAAGTATTATGCTTAATAAAATTGTGAAGACAGTACTTCCTACTGTGCGAAGGAGAATATCCCAAATGTTACTAAGTCTGAAAACTTCTAATAAAAATAAGGTAAAGTGGTGAATCACAACAGCGAGAAGGAGAAACGAAAATCTTTCAGCTGTTAGCACATCGTTGAGCCTAATGGTTTGATATTCATAGCTGACACCAAATGAAAACTTAAATATTGTAGGTCGCGTGTAAGCTAGCATTACACATGCCGCCGCGTGAACTCCTCCAGAATTGGAAAACATATCAACAATAATTCCCAATAGGAAACTCGATAACAATAGACCTGCCTTATTACCATCAACAGGATATAAAATTATAAATAATATATACGGGAATGGTGTCAGGAAACCAAAGAGATGGATATTATTAAAGATAATAACCTGCGCAAAAAGCAGCAAAATAAAACGGACGATATTGAGCAAAATTGTACTATTCACCTTTGCTTGCTTTTTCTAAATTAATAATTTCGTCTCGGTGCTTGCTCTTGATAATATAAACATGTCCAAGATTCGTCATATCATTAAACAACTTTACGCTCAGCGTATAATAATTTGTTTCGTTGTCAATATAAATTTTATCGATAATTCCGATATTTACATCAGAAGGGAATATTTCTGATTGGACACCTGTCACAACTGTATCTCCTTTTTTGATCGCGGCCAGTCGGGGTACATCTATTAGTTGAACATATCCAGTACTTTTACCGTTCCATACTAATGTTCCAAAGTGATTGGTTTTCTTAATCTTGGCGTTAATTTTAGATCTTGTATTTAAAATGCTAATAACTGTCGCATAGTTTTTAGAGGTTCTATCAATAAGTCCCACTACGCCTGCATCATTGATCACACCCATATCTGGTTTTACGCCATCTTTATCCCCCACATTAATTGTCAGATAATTTTCAAATACGTTGTAAGAATTGTGAATTACCTTTCCTACTATAATATTAGTCTTGTCAATTCCTGGAATACTATCAATAGAGGCAACGATAGTTGAATCTTTAAGATTAAAGAAAAGTGTTTTTAGACGTGCATTTTCTCGAGCGAGTTGCTCATTTTGGTCTTTTAAGTGAAAATATTCGCTTACGGAACTTACCTGCTCGTACACACCTCCTGTTAGGAAATTTGCAGAGCTGATAATTTTACTCCTGTGAAAAGAGTGTGCCTGTATAGTGAGTGCGAATGAGATTATTAAAAGCAACAAAAACAGTATCTTAGTACTGTTTTTTAATATAAAATTGAATATTTGTTGCATTTGTTAAATCAGATTTGCGATTGTAATCTTTGTTATTAAATGGAGTCTGCGAGACAATATCTGAGAAACGAACATTATTTAATAAGGATACTTTTAAATTTTTGAATATTTTTCAAAGCCATTCCAGTTCCTCTAACAACAGCTCTCAAAGGATCTTCGGCGATATAAACCGGAAGATCTGTCTTTTGAGAAATTCTTTTGTCCAAACCTCTTAACATTGATCCTCCACCTGCTAGATAGATTCCCGTATTGTAGATGTCTGCTGCTAATTCGGGAGGTGTTTGAGATAACGTTTCCATAATTGCATCCTCGATTCGCTGAATAGATTTGTCCAATGCTTTGGCAATCTCACGAAATGAAACTTCTACTTGCTTTGGTTTCCCTGTAAGAAGATCACGTCCTTGAACAGACATATCATCTGGAGGAGTTTCAAGATCTTCGTTTGCAGCTCCAATTGCAATCTTTATTTTTTCTGCGGTACTTTCTCCAACAAATAAGTTGTGTTGAGTACGCATATAATAAACAATATCATTAGTAAAAACATCGCCAGCAATCTTTACAGATTTATCGCAAACGATTCCGCCAAGTGCTATTACGGCAATTTCGGTTGTACCACCACCTATGTCAACAATCATATTTCCTTTCGGTTGCATAATATCGATACCAATACCAATTGCTGCTGCCATTGGCTCGTGGATTAGATATACTTCTTTACCATTTACGCGTTCACATGATTCTTTTACAGCACGCATTTCTACCTCTGTAATACCAGATGGAATACAAACTATCATACGTAAAGCAGGAGTAAACAAACGTTTTTTAAGAGCTGGAATGCTTTTAATAAACATGCTTATCATCTTTTCTGACGCATCAAAATCGGCAATAACTCCATCCTTCAAAGGACGAACGGTTTTTATGTTTTCATGGGTTTTTCCCTGCATTAAGTTTGCCTCTTTTCCTACGGCTATAATCTTGCCGGACATACGGTCACGAGCAACTATCGATGGACTATCGATAACTACTTTGTCGTTGTGTATGATTAGCGTGTTGGCTGTACCAAGGTCTATCGCAATATCCTCGGTCATGAAATCAAAAAATCCCATACGTTTTCTCAGGGTTTAAATATTATTAAAAAGGAACGGACAAAGTTAAACAAATTAATGTTTGAAATGACGTGTTCCGGTAAATACCATTGCAACATTATTAGCATTACAATAGTCGATGCTTAATTCATCTTTAATCGATCCTCCAGGCTGAATTACTGCCGTTATACCTGCTTTGTCTGCAAGTTCAACACAGTCTGGAAAAGGGAAAAAAGCATCACTCGCCATCACAGCACCCGATAAATCAAAATTGAAAGTATTTGCTTTTTCTACAGCTTGTTTTAATGCGTCTACACGAGATGTTTGCCCGGTGCCGGATGCGATTAATTGCTTATTTTTTACAAATACAATTGTGTTAGATTTTGTGTTTTTGCAGATTTTTGATGCAAAAAGTAAATCTTCAATTTCTTCTGAAGTAGGGGCAGTACTAGTAACGACCTTTAAGTCTTCTTTATTGTCTGTAATATTATTTTTGTCTTGAACCAACACTCCGTTCAAACAAGTACGAACTTGTTTTGCGGGTAAGTTTTGATCGTTCATCACAAGGATAATTCTGTTTTTCTTTTCACTTAATTTGGCAACCGCTTGCTCATCATAACTTTTAGCTATTACAACTTCGCAAAATAATTTGTTAATTTCTTCTGCCGTAGCAAGATCAATTGCTCCATTGCAAATTAGAACACCTCCAAAGGCAGAAGTCGGATCGGCAGCAAGGGCAGCTAGATACGCTTCTTTCATAGTGCTTTTTGAAGCTAGGCCACAGGCATTATTGTGTTTTAAGATAGCGAAAGTCGGTTCGTCTTCTTTAAATTCTAAAATTAAATTGACTGCTGCATCAACATCTAAAAGATTGTTATAAGAAAGTTCTTTACCATGTAGCTTTTTGAACATTGCATCAAAATCACCGAAGAAGAATCCTTTTTGATGTGGATTTTCGCCATATCTCAAAGTCATTCCGTTTGCTATACTTTCTTTATAATAAGTTTCGTCTGTATTAAAATAATTAAAAATAGCAGCATCGTAGTGCGAAGAAACGTGGAACGCTTGAGTAGCATATACTTTTCTTTCGTCAATCGTTGTAGCTCCATTTCCTTGGTTAAGAAGATCTAGAAAACCAGCGTATTGAGATACTGAAGATACGATTACTGTGTCTTGAAAGTTTTTTGCTGCTGCGCGAATTAAAGAAATGCCACCAATATCAATTTTTTCTATTATATCGGCTTCATTTGCTCCCGAAGCAACAGTATCTTCAAATGGATATAAATCTACGATTACCAAATCAATCTGAGGAATATCAAATTCCTGCATTTGCTGAACATCACTTTCATTATCTTGACGGTTTAAAATTCCACCAAAGATTTTTGGATGCAAAGTTTTTACACGGCCACCTAATATAGAAGGATATGAGGTAACATCTTCTACTGCTACAACTGGAATGCCAAGGTTTTTGATAAAATCTTCCGTTCCACCTGTTGAATAGAATACCACATTTTGCTCGTGTAATTTTTTGACAATAGGCTCAAGTCCTTCTTTTGAAAATACGGAAATTAAAGCTGTCTTGATTGATTTTGTAGTTGTCATTTCTAGTAATTGTGTTTGTAGCTGCAAAAGTAGTTTTTTTGTACATACTGCCAATTTCTTTTTGAGACTTTATATCTTTTTTACAACTTAAATTTATTAGGTTTTTCGTAATTAATTCTTGAATTTTACCTCATATAATATTACTTATGATAGTTTATCTCCGTCTTGTTGGCGAAAGTTTCAATTTTGCAATTAATGCTCTGCGCAATAATAAATTGCGAACGATGCTTTCATTGTTAGGAGTAACAATTGGAATCTTTTCGATTATTGCTGTCTTAGCTGCGGTGGACTCTTTAGATAAAAAAGTAAAAGGCACTTTAAGTAACTTAGATAAAAATACTATTTATTTTACCAATGTATCTTTTGGTCCAACCGAAATACCACGCTGGAAGACGGAGCAATTTCCGAAAGTGGGTTATGATGAATACCAATATCTCAAAAGGTCATTGGGAAATGTTGATAATATATGCTTTCAATACATTGCGAAGAAAGAAAATATTAAGTACGAAACTGAAACTGTTAACCAGATTTCTGTAGTTCCCGCCACTTACGAATTTCTAGGGGTAAAATCATTGGAATTTGATGAAGGACGATTTTTCTCAGAATCTGAATCCAATTCCGGATCACAGGTTGTCGTTCTCGGATATGAGGTTGCGCAAAGTTTGTTTAAAACTACTGAAGCTTTAGGAAAAACGGTCAGAATGTACGGACAGCGCTTTACGGTAATAGGAGTAGTGAAAAAGCAAGGAATGGGAATGTTCGGAGAAGATAATGATTCTTCGGTATTTTTTCCGGCTAATTTTATCAGAAGGATGTACGGTGATAATAGTGATTTAACCATTCCAGTAATAATTATAAAACCAGAAAAAGGAGCTGATGTTCCTGCTCTCAAAGCAGAATTGACTCAGAAGATTCGCTCAGATAGAGGTTTGAAGGCTGGAGAAATAGATAATTTCTTTGTTAATATTCTTTCAGGTCTTACAGATTTGATCGACAATATAGTTGGACAGATGAATATTGTAGGTTGGATTATCAGCGGTTTCTCGTTACTTGTTGGAGGTTTTGGAATTGCGAATATTATGTTTGTTTCAGTAAAAGAGCGGACAAGCCTAATTGGAATCCAAAAAGCTTTAGGTGCGAAAAATAATTTTATATTATATCAATTTTTATTTGAAGCGGTTATACTGTCGCTTTTTGGCGGTGTTATAGGATTGTTATTAGTGTGGATCATCGCAATTATTCTAACGAATGTTTTAGATTTTGAGTTTGTATTGAGTTTTGCAAATATTCTTCTTGGCACATCGCTCGCCGCGGCAATTGGACTGATTTCGGGAATTTTACCCGCTATTTCTGCATCGAAGTTGGATCCTGTGGAGGCAATTAGGACTGGGATGTAAGTTATCGCCTCCAACCAACTCTATCCAAAAGAGACCGAGCGTGTAGGTGACGATAAATGCGATGATTTTTTGTTGTCAAATGCAGACTTTACTTGCGATGTCGAAAGCTATCGGATGAAGCAATGGGATTTGTCGCTCAACATTACTTAAAAATATACGAAAGTTTGCTGCTTCAAGAAAATTACGATGTGAGTGTAATCTTAAACTTAATTTAAAAAACCTTCTCCGCAAACTTGTCAACTTGGTCAAGGATTATTGTAGCTAAAGAAAAGTGGCGAAGCAGTTGCAGGTGAGGTTAAACTTTACAATTACTAACTTTCTTTTGAGCTAAAATCGCGTTTAAGATTTGTTTCAAAAAACTTTCTCCCTCAAAATCTCTATCCTGACTAAGGAAGTACTTTGAAAAAACCATCAATCTTTTCAGCAGTTTACTAAACTGATTTTCAACTTAATTTTCAACATCATAATTTGTATTGTGGTTGATCTAGCTTAATTATTAAGATTTGAGATTTTCGCCATCAGAGATATGAAATTTTCTGAAAACCAATCCTGATAAAATTGTGAGAATCCCGACACTGAGAAATGTGAGACGGAAAGCATTGTGAGTTTCGTTGTGAATGAGTTCTTGGTTGCCTTCGAAAAATTTTAAAACAATTAGACCAAATGCAATTCCAAATCCGACCGCCAATTGTTGATTGACTGACACTAAAGAGTTGCCGCTGCTGGTTTGAAAATTTCGCAAATCGGCGATAGAAATTGCATTCATCGATGTAAACTGAATCGAATTAAAAAAACCTAACACCGCAATTATGGGAATAAACCAAAGCAGAGAACTGTTGATGTCAGGTATTCCTAGGCAACATATTAAAGTTCCAATTATAAAGGTATTGACCATCAATGTTTTTCTATAGCCAAATTTATTTAAGATTTTAATCACATAGGATTTTGCGAACATTGCAGTAAGAGCCATCGGTGCAATCATCCATCCAGAAGTTACTGCGGACTGCTTGAAAGCGACCTGAATCATTAACGGCAATAATAGCGGGACCGCACTAATCCCTAATCTAGTAGCGAGATTTCCTATAATTCCTACCCGAAATGTTCTTACTTGAAATAAGTTAAGAGGAAAAATCGGGTTGTTGTCTTTTCGCGCATGTTTGTAGTAATAGTACAAAAACAGAAATCCTAAGATAAAAAATATTAAAACTGGGGTGATATTTTTCGTATTACCAAAAAGTTCTAGCGCTATGGAAAGTAAGAGGGAAGCTCCCGCAAAAATTATAAATCCCTTCATGTCAAAATTTACAATTTTGGATTTATAGTCGGGCATATATTTAATTCCTAAAACAATTCCTAAAATACCTATTGGAATATTAATCAGAAAAATCCAATGCCAAGAGAGGTAATCTACCATATATCCTCCTACTAATGGGCCTAATACTGGACCAATTAGTGCAGGTATGATCGCATAATTCATCGCTTTTACTAATTCTTTTTTCTCGAAAGTCTTTATTAATGCTAATTTTCCAACTGGGGTCATTAAGCTTCCTCCAATTCCCTGAATGACTCTGGCTATTACTAGATGGGTTAAATTTTGAGAAGCTGCACACAATAAAGATCCCAAGCTAAAGAGTAGTATAGAGATTATAAAAGTTTTTTTGGTACCGAAGCGATCTGCCAAAAATCCACTTGCCGGCATAAAAACTGCAAGAGTTAAAACGTAACTAATAATCGCATTTTGCATATTAAGAGGCGACTCATGTAGATCTCTTGCAATAGAAGGTAAGGAAGTGTTTAGAATGGTAGAATCTAGCATCTGCATAAATATAGCAGTTGCTAATATTAAAGGCAGCACCTTTTTTGTAGTCTCTAGACTGTTGATCTTTGGCATTCTGTAAAATTATAAAAAGTCTTGTCATTTTTTAAAGTTTGAAGAAATAAGCTTGCTTTTTTTAAATGTTCAATAAGCATAATCTCATAACTATTAGCTTCGGTAAGGGGGATAGACCTTCTATATTGATGATAATTTCCGGAAATACAACGGTTTTGGGTAAATAAAGTGCGTGGTTTTTTCATCGGATTTATGGGACGAAAATCGGATGAAAGTAAACACTCTCACTTCGATTTAGTTTAAACCACGCATTTTTAACTAGTAGAGTTGTATACAGATTTTATTGATTAATGTTAAAAACTCTTACGTTATCTGAATGATGATATTTAATTAATGAGTTTATGTTGGAATAGTTGAACAAAAATTTAGTCGTAAATTGTTGATTATGTATATTATTTTCGTTTTTTTCAATCATTTCGATTACATTATTTTCTGATAGATATGCAGGTCCTATAAATGGCATAAAAACCGATGTTGCGATAAATAAATTTTTGAATGGATTTAGATTCGAATCGTAAAAATATTTATAAGTATAGTGTGTATTTGTACCAATAGATTCAACTTGAATTACATTTGTGAATGAATCGTTGTAGGTAAACTTTTGAACACCAAAACTGGGTTCAACTCCTCTTCCTCGATGGTCATTATAAATTTCTTTAATTTTTCCGTTAGGATAGTATCCGAAATAGTTTTCCTCAACGAAATAATCATTATCCATAAAAACACTTTTTAGTAATCCCGCATCGTTATAATTAAAGGTATAAGTTTTATTAACCTCATATTCATTGCATAAATTCTTACGTGTTGAAACTATTTTCTCAATCAGATTTAGAGAATTATATGAAAATTCAAATTCATCTTTTTCACAAATTTGATAATGAGGTAAATAAAATGTCATTTTGGAGACTATATCGGTATTTTCAATATATTCAAACTCCCATTTTCTTTCAGTATTTCCATACATTACTAATAATATAGAATTTATATAATTTTTTAATTCCCCTTTAGCTAGTTCGTTTAAAATAACATCTGGCTCGTCCAAGTCGAAGCCCAGTTCTACGTGCATTAATGGATATTTGTCGATTTTTATTAATTCGTATCCATCATCTTTATAACAACTTACAAGCAGCGACAGAATGAGCAATGTTAGAACCTTTTTCATATTCGTATATTTAATTAGGCAGAACGTTATGCCACTTTGAGTTAGCTGAAAATTTGTAAATGTTCAATTTTCGGCTTATCGAAAACTTCATGTGAAACGAAAATTCTAGTAAATTAACAACCTTGGTAAACAGATTGTAAATTATTTTTTATTTTTTTTTGCAAATTGTTGAGGTAATCTAAATTGTATTGTTTTTTTACGTTTCTGTTAAAATAAATTTGTAATTATTTTGAATCTTCAGAATATTTATAAAATACATTATTAAAAGTTTTCATTTTTGATAAATGAAAATCCACAGAATTAAACGCGAATTTTTTTTTAGCGGATAGTGATTCTTTTAAACTGATTAATATGTCTTTCAATTCTTCGTCGACATATTTTCCGGATTTTAATATTATATCAATATTCTTTATTTTATAATTTCAGTTAGACAGCTTCTATTTTCGCCATACCAATATATGCAAAAAAACCACTTCAAAAAATCGAAAGTTATAGATACCCACATGGTTCGAAAAAAACCTTTAGAAAATCAAAAGAGATCAGCTAAATTTTTTTTCTCAATCAACAATTTCATTTCAATGGTACCGCAAGTCTGCGGGAGGGATGGTCGTGGACTCGAGCTTTTGCGAACTGGCGAAGCAAATCCTTTCTTGTGGCGTTGCGGAGGAAAAGCTACAAGAAAAATTGGGAACAAATTTGTCCCGCCCAGAGGGACACGCCCAGATAAAAAATACGTCAATAACGAAAAAAGCCATTTCTCACGAAACGGCTTCTTCCTATAAATTTTTAATTTATTTTGATCTTTTAGATGTTTTTGATCATTTAAATTTTCTTATCTCACTGGATTATTCTGAATTAAATCCAAATATAGATTCACTTTATTTTTAAGATCGCGTCTATGAGTAATGAAATCCAAGAAGCCGTGATCTAGTAAAAACTCAGAAGTTTGAAAGCCTTCTGGCAAATCTTTCCCTGTAGTATCTTTGACAACTCGAGGGCCTGCAAAACCAATAAGTGCTCCTGGCTCCGAAATATTGATATCGCCCAACATCGCGTAAGATGCAGTGGTACCGCCCGTTGTAGGATCTGTACAAAGCGAAATATAAGGAAGTTCGGCAGTAGCAAGTTGATTTAACTTAGCTGAAGTTTTTGCTAATTGCATTAGCGAGTAAGCAGCTTCCATCATACGAGCACCGCCCGATTTGGAAATCATCATAAACGGAAGTTTGTTTTTGATTGCATAATCCACGCCGCGGGAAATTTTCTCTCCCACAACCGCGCCCATTGATCCACCGATAAAAGCGAAATCCATACAACAAATTACAATATCTTTCCCTTTAGATTTACCAACTCCAGTACGCACAGCATCTTTAAGTTTGGTTTTATCTTGAGCTTCGCGCAAACGATCTGAATATTTTTTCGTGTCGACAAAATCCAAAGGATCTTTAGATGTCATTTTTGCATCTAATTCTTTAAATTCATTGTTATCAAATAAAATTTCAAAGTACTCTTTACTTCCAATTCTCACATGAAAACCGTCTTCAGGACTCACATAAAGATTTCTCGCAAGTTCATCAGCATCTACAATCGTCCCAGTTGGAGATTTATACCATAATCCTTTTGGAACGTCTTTCTTATCTTCGGTTGCGGTTGTAATACCTTTCGCAGTTCTTTTAAACCAAGCCATATATTATTTGTTCAAGTAAATTTGAATTCAATGTTTGCCTCATTTTAATTGTATGAGACGGGACAAACTATAAAGTCTGTACGTTATTAAGGTCCTCAAATGCTTGCGAAAGTCTAGTTACAAAAGTAAGCTCACCTTCACGCATCCATTTGCGAGGGTCATAATATTTCTTATTTGGAAGGTCACTTCCATCAGGATTTCCAATTTGTGTTTTTAGATAATCATTGTATTTTACAACATAGTCACGAACACCTTCGGTAAATGCAAACTGCATATCGGTATCGATATTCATTTTGATCACTCCGTAAGAAATAGCCTCGCGAATTTCTTCTAAACTACTGCCAGATCCTCCGTGAAAAACGAAATCTACAGGATTGTGTGCAGTATTAAATTTTTTCTGTACATATTCCTGAGAATTTTTCAAGATAATTGGAGTCAATTTTACGTTCCCAGGCTTGTACACTCCGTGTACGTTTCCAAACGCCGCAGCAATTGTAAAGCGAGGGCTTATTTTCATCAACTCTTCGTAAGCATAAGCTACTTCGTCAGGTTGCGTGTATAATTTTGAACTATCTACATCGGTATTATCTACACCATCTTCTTCACCGCCAGTAATTCCAAGTTCGATTTCTAGCGTAATGCCTATTGCAGACATTCTAGCAAGATACTTTTTGCAAAGTTCGATATTTTCTTCTAGAGGCTCCTCAGACAGATCAATCATGTGAGAGCTATAAAGAGGTTTTCCTGTTTCTTTAAAATGTTTTTCGGATGCATCAAGTAAACCGTCAATCCAAGGAAGTAATTTTTTAGCACAGTGATCAGTATGTAAAATTACTGCTGCACCATATAATTCTGCCAACTCATGCACGTGTTTTGCTCCTGCAATAGCACCTGCAATTGCTGCTTTTTCGTTTTCATTACTCAATCCTTTACCTGCATTGTAAGCAGATCCACCATTAGAAAACTGTATAATAACGGGTGCGTTAAGCTTTGCTGCTGTTTCCATCACAGCATTTACAGTACTAGATCCCGTAACATTTACTGCAGGTAGAGCGAAGCCTTTTTCTTTTGCATATCTGAAAATTTCCTGAACTTCGTCACCGGTTGCAACCCCGGGTTTTATTGTATGAGCCATTGCGTTGTGGTTTTTTATTTGCGTTACAAAATTAATAATTATAAACTTAGAACGGATAATTAATTCCGATATTTAAAACAGAGTGGCCAAAGTTATAATCTCTAAACCATTTCTTATCTATTTGTGCAGGATTATACGTTTTAAAACCTAAATCCAATCGGACAACAAAGAAGTTAAAATCATATCTAATTCCAAATCCTGATCCAACGGCAATATCGGCCAAAGATTTAAAAGAATCAAACTTCGCCTTGTCATCCTTAACATTATCCAATGCATTCCAGATATTTCCAGCGTCAACAAACAAAGCACCATTAAAACCACCAACGAGATTAAACCTGAATTCGGCATTAAACGCCAATTTGAAGTTTGCTTCATTAAAGTCGTTAATAGAAGACACACTTCCTGGACCTAAACCGTAGGATTTCCAGGCTCTATTATCATTTGATCCACCGGCAAAATAAGATCGTGAAAACGGAATGCTTTCTGAATTTCCATAGGGAATAGCAATTCCAGCAAATCCTCGAAGAGCAATAATCTTCTGACGTCCGATTTCCCAATGCTTGATGAATTCAAATTCGGTTTTTATATATTGTGAGAACGCAACATCCAAGATTGTTTTTTTACCATTTTCATTTCTTGCTGTATTACTTGCACCTGCAGCTAAAGACAAAAGATTTCCTGCCGATTCTATCTTTGTTCGGAAAACGTGAAAATCATTATCGTTGATATTTGTCTTGCTTGTTTTTGAAAAACTAAAACTAGTGGCGAAGATCAAGTTGTTTTCTGTTAATCGTTGTCTGCGTTCCTCTATATTATTAATGGTTTTTTTATCTTGTTCTGTTACAGGAATCTGCGTGGGGTCATTTAAAACATCGCCAATGAAATTTGGTGTAAATTCAACTGCAAGATCATTTGCTGGATTATTTCCTTCAAAGTATGAAGGATTCGCAGGATACTGATGTGCTAGCGTGTTTAACACATTATAAGACGACTTGTAAACTTTAAAGTAATTATCAATATTAACATTATTAACATATTGAATATTGAAAAGGTCCAGTCGCGCACTACTAAAACGTTTTGGAGTCCAATTGTAGGACATAATTCCGGTAAAGTTTTCTTTGTCTAATCCAATATTATTCTGTTTGGCGATACCAAAACTTATCATTGTGGCAGGCAACATACTTTTGGGAATAATTCGGTCAAGACTCACCGGAAATATAATTCTAGGTAGTGACAATTTTACATCAGCACCATATTCGGAAACATTAAAAAAGTTATCGTTGGGATTTGCAAAATCTTTGGATGATCCAATATTTCCTCTTCCTGAAAGTTCCAAAATTTCTGCGCCATTAAAGACATTTCGAATTGAAATTGCACTATTTCCGGAAACTCCAAATTCTTGAATATTCGATGTTGTAATATCGAAACCATTTTTCCAACTGTACTTTGGACGTGATATCAAAAGAATATTTGCAACTAGCGAATCACCAGATTTATCTAATTCATAGTTAATTGTAGGATAATTAAAGACTCGAAGGTTACTTAAATAACGAGACGTCAAAGTTGTTTTGAAATCAGCAAACAGTCCGCCTTTTGTTATAAAAACAGGATTTGTGAGTGATTTGGAAGAGTAGCGTTGCTTGCCATTACTGTAAAGATTAAACCCTTTATAGGTTGTGCTATCTACTTTTTCGAACTTTTTATTTGTCTGATCCGTTGTAAAGATGTTCACTTCCTTTACGTGAAAAATTTTAAATTGAGTAGTCTTTGTCGTGTCGCCAACGCGATAGGAGTAATCGTCAATAATTAGATCAACATTGGCTTTGTTTTTCCCAATTCCGATGGTATCAATATCAAATCGCACGTAATTTTGTTGAAATTGAAAGACACCACTATTTCGAAATTGATTCGTAATTCGCTCTTTCTCTGCCTCAAAATCTTTGGTCTTATAGATGTCTCCAGATTTTAATAGAGCGGCGCTTTTATTCTTTTTGTATAAAGAATCTAATGCTGGCGAAGCAATAATGGTAGTCAAGGTGTCAATGTAGTAAGGACTTTTTGTCTCAATACTGTAAGTGATTTCAGCTTTTTTATTGGCAACAGTATCAATCGTGGATTGCGCTTGTACGTCAAAAAAACCTTTATTAAAATAGTAGGCACGAAGTCTGCTTAAAGATTTTTTAGTGCTTTTATCATCAACGATTATTGGCGCTTCACCTGTCTTCTTTAAGAAATTATGAATGCCCGAATACCAAAAAGAATTGCCTAATCTGTCAACCTGCTTTTTCGAAAGAATCTTTGATAAGCGCTCGTACTTCTTAGGATTGTTTATAAACTTTGCCTTATACGAAGAATCTGGATTGGGTTTCGCAAGATTGTACAAATTTAGACGAAGTCTATAGCCCAAAATCGAACTATTAGGTGTTTGATAAAGTTGTGCTTCTACGGCATCATCCTTACTTTTCGCCTCATTTACGACAATTTCGTTTTTTACGAGCAGCTGTTTGCCATCGGGAACTCTTTTTACGGCGTTGCAAGCAGATATAATCACTGCAGTTACGATAATTAATGATATTTTTGCAGAAGAGGTTC
>CBDUDY010000016.1:0-24059 GCA_965366055.1 uncultured bacterium | reverse complement strand
CTTTAGCTACTTTACCTAAAATTTCTTTTGCTCTATCTGTTACAACAGAACTTCCACTTTTAAATAATAATTTGTCTGAAATAGAAATAAATACAACTCCTTTTTCAACGTTGATTTGAATATCTGGATCATTAATACCTACTGTGCTTTTCAGGCTCGAAACTAATGCTAGAGTAACGCTGTCTTTCTTAGTAAGAGCGTCTTGCATTCTAGTGATTTTCAAGTCTTTCTCTTTCATACTCTCTAGCGCTTTTTCAATATTCTCTGCACCTTTTGTAGAAAGAGTTGTCATATTACCCATATTATTAATCAAATCGGTATTGTTTCTTTTTAGGAATTCGATTTGACCTGCTAGGGTTTCTTTTTCACTTAGGCACGTATTCAACTTTACAGTTGCTGTGTTAAGAAGATCTTGAATTTCTTTATTCTTACCTTCTAGTTCGGTAATTTTCTTCTTCGTACCACAAGATGTAGCAAGAAATGCTACCAGGGATAATGTTACAAGGACTTTTTTCATAGGTTAGTTTTTTTATTAACAAATACAAATTTAACATTTCTTATCGTGAAAGAAAATATCGGGTGCATAAACTATTGTTAAAGTAGATTTTTAAAGTCTTTTTTGCTGTGTACGAAATACTTACATACTATTGAGTTTATTCTGAAGTAATCATCTCTGAAGGTCAATTTTCGCTTTTTTAAATTTTGAAACAGATGGAAATAGAAGTAATAATGCGCTTTAAGAATTGAGAATGCATGTGCCGATTTGCCGTCAATAATAAATTTAAAAAATGCAACACCATCCAATATTAGTCGCACAAATATAATCCAAGCTACTTTTTTCGTAGGTACGTTTTTGACAAGCATTGCCAAGGAATTTCTAAAATTTAAAAATGTTTTACGTGGATTCCCGGCATCCAAAGTAGCGCCACCGAGGTGATATACTGTTGATTTATAGGTGTACATAATTTTGCAATTTTCATTGAAAGCCCGCCAACAAAGGTCAATTTCTTCTTGATGTGCAAAGAAATCTTCGTCAAAACCTTGTAAGGTTTTAAAGGTTTTATTTCTAATAAAAAAGCATGCACCGGAGGCCCAAAATATTTGGGATTCGTCGTCGTACTGACCTTTATCTTCTTCGACGCTATCAAAGATGCGACCTCGACAGAATGGATATCCGTATTTGTCTATGAATCCGCCAGCCGCTCCAGCATATTCAAAATGTGTTTTCCTTTTATAATCAAGAATTTTTGGCTGTATAATACAAATGTCATTTGAAGTTTCAAATATTTCTATTATTGGCTGCACCCAACCTTCTGTCACTTCAATATCAGAATTGACTAATGCCAAATAATCTTCTTGAATATTTTGCAATCCTACATTATATCCTCTCGCAAATCCGTAATTATCATCATTTTGTATAATCTGTATTTCAGGAAAGTAAGTTTGTAGATACCCTTGAGATTCATCAGTAGAGGCATTATCTATTACATAAATAGTTGCCAAGTCTGAATATTGCATTACCGAAGGAAGAAATTTTTCCAGTAAATCCTTTCCATTCCAGTTAAGGATTACTACCGCCATTTTTTTCATACTTGTATTTGATAAGTTGGAATGTCCTCCAGAAAAGTATATTTCTCGAGCTCAAAATCCATTTGGCAAAAGTAGTGATTCAAACCATTTGTTACCATCAGAAAACCGGCGTTCAAAGTGTGGTTGTAACGTGCAATTTGATCAAAGGTTTCTTGAGTAATTTTCACAGACGGTGCTTTACATTCTACAAGAACATTAATACTTCCGTCGGGATGGTAAACAACAATGTCATATCTTTTAATTAGACCATTAATTCGAAGCTGCTTTTCGACATTTATTAATGATTTAGGGTATTTTTTAGAATTAACCAAAAAATGAACCACATGCTGTCTAACCCATTCCTCAGGAGTAAGGAATATAAATTTTTTTCTGATTTCGTCAAAAATTGCTATTTTATTTTCGCTATTTTTGAATCGAAATTTACACGAAGGAAAATTAAGCTGCTGCATAATGCAAAGGTATTTTTTTTAAAATAAAAAGTCGCTTTAACGGCTTTAAATACAAAGAGACTTGGACGAAATTACCAAAATTATTGCTGATCTAAAAAACGGAATTATAAAGCCTATTTATTTTCTCTCTGGAGAAGAAAGTTATTTCATTGACGTTTTGAGTAATTATATTGAAGAAAATATCCTTACGGAAGATGAAAAGGGTTTTAATCAAACAATTCTTTATGGAAGAGATGTTCGTTACGACGAAATAGTTTCGGCAAGTAAAAGATATCCAATGATGGCCGAGAGACAAGTAATAATTGTCAAGGAAGCACAAGATATCAAAAGTGATATGGATGTTTTAGGTCAATATGCAGAAAATCCAATGCTTTCGACAGTTTTGGTTATTTGTTACAAATATAAAACGCTTGATAAACGGAAGAAGATTTATAAATCTTTAAAATCACATGGTGTTTTATTAGAAACGAAAAAGCTATATGACAATCAGGTACTAACATGGATGAAAGCAGACCTCCACGGGCGAGGTTATAAAATTGAACCCAAGGCTGCGGCGATGTTAGGTGAATTTCTAGGAACTAATTTATCGAAAATCAGCAATGAATTGAATAAATTGGAGATTATTTTGCCGAAAGGCAGTACGATAACTCCAGCAAATATTGAAGAAAATATTGGTTTTAGTAAAGATTTTAATGTTTTTGAATTGCGTAGTGCAATAGGAGAGCGCAATCAATTTAAAGCGTATCAAATTGTTACTAATTTTGCTCAAAATTCTAAAGAAAATCCGATTGCCAAAACGCTGCCACAGGTATTTTCATTTTTCATTCAATTGATGAAATATCACGGGACGAAAGATAAAAATCCTAAAAATGTGGCAACTCTTTTGGGCGTTAATCCTTATTTTCTAAAGGATTACGATATCGGAATTAAAAATTATTCGATGAAAAAAGTTAGTCAAGTACTAAACAGTCTTAGAGATATAGATGTAAAAAGCAAAGGTGTTGGCGCTAATATGACGCAAGCAGATCTCTACAAAGAAATGCTTATTAAAATTTTTATGTAACTAGCTATCGAGTAAACGAAAAAGTCACGTTCTGTAATTCGCCAAGTGTTCCTTTTACAATCAGTTCGCTACTGGTCAATTTAGTAATTTCGCCGCTAAAATTTCCCCCATCAATAGAAACGGAAACAGAATTATTACTTACAGCATAAGTGCCATTAATAATTTCTAAATCACAGTTGGATTCAACTTTTTTGTAATTATTTGATGCAACGATTCCATTTTCCTTAAAATTTAAAAAATCCTTAGAACACCCTTCTTCGTTCCCTGGATAATTTCCTACTTGAAGTTCGCCATTTATAGTTGCTGATACTTGATTGTAATTCCATTTTCCTAAAATTGTTCCGTTAGGTGCATTATTGTCATCCTTTGAACATGAAGAAATGGTTAGTGCAAGTGAGATAAGACAGATGAAGTATTTCATAATTATTTTTGTTATTAAGTTAGTAAATAAAATCCTCTTGTAAAATTAGGATATTTTTTCTAAATTATAAAAGTTGTTCAGATTCATATTTAACATTTACAAACTGAAGTAATAGTGCGATATTTGCATTAATCAAAACAAAAAAACGATGTCTAGAAACAAGAATAGCATTTTGGGCTGGGCCACTTTGATAATGATTATCATGGGACTATTACTTATTTGTCTGGGCGCATTTCGCTACCGAGACGTATCAGGCTGGGGATTTGCAGCTGTGGGAATAGGTTTTTTTGCCAATGCTTGGGTCTTTAACGCATTAAAAGGGCGTGTGTAAAAATTAGACCTCTGTTATAAGAGCTCTATTTTAGAATTTTGTCGCTAATTATCATTAAATTTGCCGATTGAAAATAATTAAATGGATAAGAACAATGTTGTCCTTTAAAATGAATAGTAAAGTTTTAATTTATAAATAAATAGAAAGAAATGTCAGACGATAAAAAAGTAATTTTTTCGATGTCAAAATTGAGTAAGACCTACTCAAGCAGCGATAAACAAGTATTGAAAAATATATATTTAAGTTTTTTCTACGGTGCTAAGATTGGGATTTTAGGTCTAAATGGATCTGGAAAATCATCTTTGCTTAAAATTATTGCGGGCGTTGATAAAAACTATCAAGGTGATGTAGTTTTTGCCCCAGGATATACGGTAGGATATTTGGAGCAAGAACCACTTTTGGACGACAGTAAAACTGTAATCGAGATTGTTCGTGAAGGAGTTGCTGAAACTATGGCTGTTCTGGAAGAATTCAATAAGATAAATGATATGTTTGGTCTTCCTGAAGTTTATGAAGATGCAGATAAGATGGATAAATTGATGGACAGACAAGCAGCATTGCAGGATAAAATTGATGCGCTTGGAGCTTGGGAAATCGATACAAAACTAGAAATCGCTATGGATGCGTTGCGTACTCCAGAAGGTGACACACCAATTAAGAATCTTTCTGGTGGTGAACGTCGTCGTGTAGCTTTATGCAGATTGTTATTGCAGCAACCAGACGTATTACTATTAGATGAGCCTACCAACCACCTTGACGCCGAAAGTGTTTTATGGCTTGAGCAGCATTTGGCACAATATGCCGGAACTGTAATTGCAGTAACGCACGACCGTTATTTCCTTGACAATGTTGCAGGCTGGATCTTGGAACTTGATAGAGGAGAAGGTATTCCTTGGAAAGGAAATTATTCTTCTTGGTTAGAACAAAAATCAAGCAGAATGGCACTTGAAGAGAAAGTGGCAAGTAAGCGTCGTAAAAACTTAGAACGTGAGCTTGACTGGGTTAGACAGGGAGCAAAAGGTCGTCAGACAAAGCAAAAAGCACGTTTGCAAAATTATGATAAATTATTAAATGAAGATCAAAAAGCACTTGATGAGAAATTGGAAATTTACATTCCGAATGGTCCTCGTCTTGGTACAAATGTAATTGAGGCAGAAAATGTTTCGAAAGCATTTGGAGACAAACTTCTGTACGATAATCTTAATTTCACACTACCTCAAGCGGGCATCGTTGGAATAATCGGACCTAATGGTGCTGGTAAATCCACTATTTTCCGTATGATTATGGGAGAAGAAGAAACAGATTCAGGATCATTTAATGTGGGAGAAACTGTGAAGATTGCTTATGTAGATCAAGCTCACTCGAATATTGATCCAAATAAAACTATCTGGGAAAACTTCTGTGATGGTCAAGAATTGATTATGATGGGTGGTCGTCAGGTTAACTCTCGTGCATATCTAAGCCGATTTAACTTTGGCGGAAGCGATCAAAACAAAAAAGTTTCAGCACTTTCGGGAGGAGAACGTAACAGACTTCACTTGGCGATGACATTAAAAGAAGAAGGAAATGTTCTTTTGCTGGATGAGCCAACGAATGATTTGGATATCAACACGTTGAGAGCATTAGAAGAAGGATTAGACAGTTTTGCTGGTTGTGCAGTAGTAATTTCCCACGATAGATGGTTTCTAGATAGAATTTGCACTCACATCCTAGCATTTGAAGGAAATTCTGAAGTTTATTTCTTTGAAGGTAGTTTCTCAGAATATGAAGAGAACAAAAGAAAAAGACTTGGTGGTGATTTGACTCCAAAACGCTTGAAATATAGAAAATTGATCAGAGGTTAAGAAGATGTTAAAGTGAATAAGTGTATATTTGAAATGAAATATTTTTTGGTATGCTTATTCTTAGGAACTCTATATATTTTTTTCTATTCCTATGTTCAACCAACATTTCCGTTGGCCAGGTAACTAGTGCTAAGAAAGATCAAATTATTACGCTTACGCAAAAATCAGAGCGATTCCTTAACGATGCAAATTTTAAGGAGTCGCTTTTTTATGCGCGAGAAGCTTTGAAATTGTCTATCAGTCTCGATGATGACTATTTAAAAAGTATCTCATATAAAATCATCGCATCCAATTATGAAGAGCTGTCAGAGTATGACAAATCTATTAACAACAATACAAAAGCTTTGTCTTACGCCGAGAAAGTGAAGGACTATGAACTTCTTTCCCGCATAAATAACAACATTGGCAACATATATTTTTTTCACAAAAAAGAATATGATATAGGGGAAGAATATTATAATAAATCAATCTATTACGGTGAGCAGCTCAAAGATACTTCACGGATTGCATTCGCAAAATTAAACCTAGCGTGGGCTAAATTTGATATTGGAAAGTATTCTGATGGATACAAGCACTTAGAATACGTAAATAATAATATTGATCATCTGCCGCCTGACGTATTGCCAACCGTATATATGCTCAATGGTATGTACAATTCCTATAAAGGCAATATTGAACTTGCTACAAATTTCTTCGAAAAAAGTATAAAGGACGCATCTAGTTTAAATCAAGATGTTGATTTATCATTTGCCTATCTTGAATATTCGTTGTTTCTAAATAAATACGGAAAATACAAAAGTGCTTTCGAAAATCTTTACAATCATAAAGAGTTGCGAGCTAAAATCTACGATCAAGAGAAAATTCGCAAAGCGTCATCTGAGGGATTCAATTTTGAAATTGACGAGTATAAGCGCGCGATTGCTCAGATTAATAAAGAAAATGCTGATCAAGCTTACAAATTAAAGAAATCTCGAATAACAGTCTACTTATTTATCGCTGGCGTTTTGGCGCTTTTAGGAATTATGTACAGCCTCTACCGAAACTACAGATATAAAAAGAAATTAAATTCTGAATTAGAGGTTGCCAATACTGAACTAAAATTAGCTAAAGACATTGCAATCGAAGCAGCAAAAGTTAAAACTCAATTTGTTTCAACAATAAGTCACGAACTGCGTACTCCATTATACGGCGTTGTAGGATTGGCTGATATGATTATAGAAGAGTACAAGGGAAAAACTAGTAGTACTCATTTAAAATCGCTGAAATTCTCTGCGAAATACTTATTGTCACTTGTTAATGATATTTTGCAAATTAATAAAATGGATGAAAATAAGCTTACTTTAGAATCATACTGTTTTAATCTTTTTGATCAACTTGAAACGATAAAGGACAGTCTTAATTTTATATCAAAATTTAGTAACAATAAGATCGTTTTGGAAGTAGATAAAAATATTCCTGACCAACTAATCGGCGACAAAATTCGTCTATGTCAGATTTTAATAAATTTAATCAGCAATGCATTGAAATTTACTTCAAACGATACTGTCATTGTTCGAGTAAATTTAGAGAAAATAGCAGGAACGATTTGCTATTTAGAATTCAAAGTAATAGATCATGGAATTGGAATTGCCAAGAAGGACCAAGAGGCAATCTTCGAAAAATTTATACAGATTGAAAGAAAGAATCAAGATTATCAAGGTACAGGCTTAGGACTAGCCATCGTAAAAAAGATTATAAATCTTTTTGGAAGTGAAATTTATATTGAGAGTGAAGAAAACCATGGATCAACATTTACATTTACCATTCCTTTTGATTCTGATATTGCTAAGTGCCTACAGTTAGTTGAAGATGTTGCCGTTGACACAACCTTAAGTAAACCTTTGAATATTCTAGTTGTGGAGGACAATAAAATAAACCAAATTGTGACTCGTAAAATTTTAAGTGATAAAAATTACACTTGTACGATTGCAGAAAGCGGATATGAGGCTCTAGATTTGCTAACTGAAAATCATTTTGACGCTATTCTGATGGACATCAATATGCCAGGAATGGATGGTTTTGAAACTTCTAAAGAAATAAGAAGTAGAGAATTAGATATTCCGATTATTGCATTAACTGCATATTGTAGATCAGAAATTATAGAAAAAGTCTTGGATAGCGGGATGAACGAATGTCTTGTAAAGCCGTTTGAATCTGTAACACTCTTTAATTTAATCAATAAATTAGTTAAATAAAAAACGTTGGTTAATACCAACGTTTTTTATTTTTCTTAGAGGCATCTGATTTTCTTGACTTATGCGCTCCAGCACTTCTATTTGAATTTGATTGAGGTTTTTCAGAATCAGAACTTGATCCCCAAGGATAAGGATGGTCTTTAATTTCTGTTACATCTACCTTAATCAATTTCTTAATATCTTTCCAGTAGGTTACTTCATCTTTCCCGCAAAAAGAGATTGCAACTCCATCATTTCCAGCGCGACCAGTACGTCCAATTCTGTGGACATATGTTTCAGGAATATTTGGAAGGTCGAAATTTATAACATAATCCAATTGATCAATGTCAATTCCACGTGCTGCAATATCTGTTGCTACGAGAACTCCAACTTCTTTACTTTTAAAACTCTCGAGAACTCTCTGCCTCGCATTTTGCGATTTGTCTCCATGAATAGCATCTGCTGCTACTCCTTGTTTTCTTAGTGCTTTTACGATATTATCGGCTCCGTGCTTTGTTCGAGAAAAAACCAAGGTGTCTGTAATATTTTCTTGAGTAATTAAGTGATAAAGCAATTTACGTTTATCAGCTTTATCAACATAATATAAGCGTTGCTCTACATTTTCTGCCGTTGATGATACTGGCGCTACTTCAACCTTTACAGGATTTTTAAGAAACATCTCTGCTAATTCTCTAATAGAAATTGGCATTGTAGCTGAGAATAATAAAGTTTGTCTGTCGTTTGGAACTAACTTTACGATTTTCTTGATATCGTTAATAAAGCCCATATCCAACATTTGATCTGCTTCATCAAGAATTAAAGTATCAATTTGAGTTAAATCGATAAATCCTTGTTTATGAAGATCTAGCAAACGACCAGGAGTAGCGACAAGAATATCGACTCCTTTGTCTAACTGACTTACTTGTGGGATTTGAGAAACTCCGCCAAAAATTGTCAGTTGCACTAAATTTGTATATTTTCCGTATTTGTCAAAGCTTTCGCCAATTTGAACTGCAAGTTCACGAGTAGGAGCAACGACAAGCGCTCTAATTACTTTGTGTTTTTTTGACGATCCTACTTTACGGTGTAGTTGGTGGATTACCGGAATGGCAAATGCTCCTGTTTTACCGGTACCTGTTTGAGCGCATCCTATTATGTCTTTACCTTCTAGTACTACTGGTATGGATTGCTCTTGTATGGGAGTAAGAGTTATATAACCCTCTTCATATACTGCTCTTTGTATGCTCTTTGAGAGCGATATTTCTTCGAATAACATCTAAACTAATTGATTAAACCTTTGCATTAAACATAAAGGCACTGCAAATATACATTAATTTGTTTAGTTGTTTTTTTACTTTTTCTGAAACAGAAAGTCAAGAATTACAAATCAGATTTACTTTTCATAAAGTCCGTTATCAGATAAGCGATTAGTTTTCCTATAAGATGTCTTGAGTTTTCTTCCGCTAAATTTGGTGCACCTTCTGCAATATGTAGATAAATCGAGTTTTCATTTCGGCCAAAGAAATCTACAAACCTTCTCGCGTCTTCTATAGAAAATCCTGTCGGAGTCATAGCACTACTAGCAATTCCGGGAAGTGAATCTAAATCAATCTCAATTCCAAAGTAGTCGTCTGCAATAAATGCTAAGGCGTCATCAAGCTCTTGAGAGTAAGATTTGGATTGTCTAATTTTGATTTCTTCGTACGTATTAAATTGAATGTTCTCTTCATTTTTGCGAAAAATTTCCATTATTGCTTTAGAATTATAATTTTCGTGAAGTCCAAAAGCAAAATATTTTTTAAGGAAACCTTCGTCAAAAGCGTACGAAAAACCATTGCCGCTGTGTCTTCCTTCCAAAGCACGAAAATCGCTATGTGCATCAAAGTTGATAGCGTTAATCTGCTGTCCTTTGGCTAAAGCCGAACCTTTTATGTTTCCGTATGAATTATTATGGCCGCCACCTATAATGATGGGAATTTTTCCAGATTTTACAATAAGCGATACAAGATGGCATACCTCCTTATCAATTGAAGATACAAGGTGATGAATTTGCTTTCGCTGCTCAGCATCATTCACTTGTAAATTTTCTGCAATTTCCATTTCTTTCGTAAATTCTAGATAGCCGAGTATAATCAGATTTGATCCTTTACAAAATTTATTATGCTGAATATTAAGTATACTCTTAACTGCATCTTTCCATGCTGATGCTGTTCCTTTTCGACCACCATTTGCTTGTACTCCTATATCTTCTGGAATTCCAAATAAAACAAATTCGGCTTCATTATTAGACAAAAACTCTCCTACGCCTTGATCTGTAGGTACTAATTGGACCTTTTCTCCAAATTTTAGTTCACCACTTCTGTAATTTGTAAGCTGTGCTAAATCTTTATTTGTAAAAACCTTTAAATGTTCCATCAGAGTAAATACTTTTTCATCAAAAATAATATAAATATATAAAGTGCGTTATGATTTTATATTTATTATTTTTGTTTTAAACCTTATAAAAAAAACATGGAAAACCAAACCAACAATTCTAACCTCAAAGCCATCATTGTAATACTGGCGATTTTACTAATAGGTAGTTTAGGCTATATGTACAAAATGAGCAGCGATGCAAAGAGCACGCAGTCTGTTCTTGTCAGCGAAAAATCAGCTGTGATGAATGACTTAACAGCATTAAAAGCAAATTACGACAAAGCAATTGCTGAGAATACATCAATGTCTGATGAATTGATTGCCGAGCGAGATAAGGTTATTAAACTTATTGCTGAGCTAGATAAATCTAAAGGTGATGTAAAATCCCTATCAAAATTCAGAGATCAATATAGAGCTTTAGAGAAAAAAATGGCTGGACTAATGCAAGAAATAGCCGTTCTTAAACAAGCAAATGCAGACCTAACAATTGAGCGTGATAGTACAGTAGTAGCTTTAGGAAGAGCACAGACTTTTAATGACACCCTTGTTATACAAAATGAAAACCTTGCAAAAGCGGTTGAAAAAGGATCTGCTGTTTCTATTATGAATCTTAGAACTCAGGGTATTAAAGAGAGAAATTCAGGAAAACAGATAGTAACTGATAAAGCAAGAAGAGCTGACAAATTAAAAGTTTGTTTCTCACTAGCAGCTAATTCACTTGCGAAAAGTGGCACTAGAGATTACTATATTCAAATTATAGATTCTAAAAACAATGTTTTAGGTGAGAAAAAAACTGAAACTTTTGGTGACATGAGTTTAACATACAGTTTTATAACAACAGTACCTTACGAAAACAAATCTGTAGATGTTTGTGAATTAATCGCAGGATCTGATTTTGAAAAAGGAACTTATTTCGTAAATATCTTTGATAAAGGAACATTAGTAAGCAAGACTAGTTTTGATTTGAGATAAATAGTAGCAGTATAAGTAAAAAAGGTTCGCAAATTGCGAACCTTTTTTTATGCCTAAAAATTAGCTAAAAAATTAGCTAACTATTTGCCCATCAATATAAACCTGATCAATGAGGTTTGTTCCAAAAGAATAAGGAAGTTCAAAATACGAAGCGATTTTTTTAGTAATAATAAAGTTTGCCTTTTTTCCAATTGTAATGCTTCCATGAGATTTTTCTAATCCCATAGCATAAGCGCCGTTCACCGTTGCAGCATTGATCGCTTCTTCTGGTGTCATTCTCATTTTAATACAAGCAGTTGCTACTACAAAATTCATATTTCCTGATGGTGTTGTTCCAGGATTAAAATCTGTTGCGATTGCTAGGGGTAGTCCTGCATCCATTATTGCGCGAGCAGGTGTGTAGGGAATACTTATAAAATAGGAGCAAGAAGGAAGCGCTACAGCAATAGTTTTCGAGCCGCGAAGAATTTCTATATCTTCGTCATTTAAAACTTCTAAATGATCGACGGACAAAGCTTCAGCCTTTACTGCAGCTTGGATTCCGCCGATAATCGTAAATTGATTGACATGGATTTTTGGCTGTAAGCCATATTTTTTTCCATTTTGCATGATTCGCTCCGTTTCTTCGACCGAGAAGTATCCAGTTTCACAAAAGACATCTATATAATCTGCAAGTTTCTCTTCAGCAATTTTTGGCATTAACTCATTGCATAGAATTTCTATATAGCCATTGTGATTTTCTTTAAATTCTGCTGGAAACGCATGAGCGCCAAGAAAAGTTGCCTTAATCTCAATCGGATAATCTTGTGCTAATCTTTTGATAACGCGTAGCATCTTAAGTTCACCTTCGACTGTAAGACCGTAGCCAGATTTGATTTCAATTGCACCAGTACCAAGTCGCATTACTTCTTCTAGTCTTAATTTTGATTCATTGTATAACAAATCTTCTGACGCTAAATTCAGATTTTTGGCAGAATTTAATATTCCTCCACCGCGATTTGCAATTTCCTCGTATGATAAGCCGTTTATTCTATCTACAAATTCTTGCTCGCGATTGCCGGCATAAACTAAGTGAGTGTGACTATCACACCATGCGGGAAGCACCGTTTTTCCTTTTGCTTCAACTACAGTTGCATTTTCAATTGAAGGACAAGATGACATAGGACCAAAATCTTTAATAATGTCTTTCTCAATGAGTAAAAAAGCATCTTTTATTGATGGCAATTCTTTCATCTCAACACCCGAAAGTATATGAATATTCTCATCACGCACTTGAAGTAATTCTTTGATATTCTTTATTAGAAGCATATTAATATTGTTTTTTGTAAAAGTATAAGGGAATATTAAATTCTCCTATCTTTATTCCAAAATTAAAAGTTGTGAAGAGAGTAAAGCATAAGAAAGTTAATCTAAATCGAAAAAATAGAGGTATATATACTGGGAGTCATCAAAATGAACCAGTAAAAATGCAGTTATTTGTCTATGATGATTCCAGGTTTGAAGAATTTGCCGACATTACTCTTGAAAAGGCTAAAGATGAAATTGAGAAAGCTTCGAATAAAGATGTCGTGGTATGGCTCAACGTTCACGGACTCTCTGATGCCGAGCTCATCAAACAGATTGGAAATATCGTAGTAGTTGATGATTACGTTGTTCAAGATATTCTTAATATCAATAGCAGACCACGAATTGAGGATTTAGAGAATAATATATTTTTCAATATAAAATCAATCCTAGAACAGACTACTGATGGAATTCGAGTTGAGCAAATTAGTTTCTTATTAAAGGGAAATCTTCTTGTGTCCTTTCAAGAAAGGAAAAGTGATTTCTTTACCGAAATTCGTGAAAGGATCCGAAACAAAACGGGAATGGTTCGCAGAAAAAAGAACGATTATCTCCTGTATCTTCTATTAGACGCAGTAATGGAGAATTTCTTCATAAGTCTCGAAAGTTATGAAAACACGCTTGATGAAACATTGACTATCGCCAAAGACAGCAGCAATATCGAGGTTTTAAAAGAAATTGAAAAGAGTAGGGATGATTTATACTTTCTTAAACGTTCTATTTTACCTTTGCGAGAAGCGCTCTATAATTTGAAAAACTTTGCTCAAGATGAAGTTTTCGAAGGCTTGAACAAAAAAAATTATAATTTCTTTTCGAGACTACATCAAAAAGCGTTGGAATTGCTGGAGCAGATTGACTACGACATGAATTCTATAGAATCTGCTACAAATATATTTTTTTCTATTCAAACACAAAAAATGAATATGATTATGAAAACGCTCACAATTGTGTCGGTAATCTTTATACCATTAACCTTCGTAGTGGGTGTGTACGGGATGAATTTTGATAATATGCCCGAGATTCATACACAAAATGGATACTATGTGGTAATGGTTGTAATGTCTGTGATTGCATTATTAATGATAGCGTATTTCAAGAAGAAAGATTGGTTTTAAGACGTTCTATTTATAATGAGCACTTCGTTATGCTCTTCAACTTTGGAGAGTCTGTGCGTAGTAAATGGATCTGGATAGAGAGATAAATAAGTGTCGTTACGCGATTGCTGAGATTGTTCAAGAATCATTGTGTTGAATAATATATATCCTCCAACAGCTGTAATGTCTTCAATTTTTTCTGTAAAATACTTTTCGAAAAGGAAGGACGGCATATAAGTGTCCTGAAATATATCAATAATTATCAAATCATATTGATCAATACTTCTCATTACAAAATCGAAAGCATCGGAGATGATTATATCTACATTTTCCAATTCATCAAGTTGAAAATATTTATTAGCAATATAAATCACATTTTCGTCTATTTCGACACCTGTAATTTTATTTGCGTAATCGAATTCACTCTTCAAAGTTTTAATGACACTACCGCCGGCAACTCCTAGAATCAAAATATGATTCATATTCTGAATTTTCTCTTTACCAATGAAACGCAATCCTTTGGCTAGTATTCTTTGTAAACTCCCATAAGAGTAGTTGGTGTTTAAAGAATCAATAACGAGCTCACCGTTGTTGTAAGTAACTTCTAGAGATTTACTAACTTCCGATTTTATTTTTAGAACATTGATGGGAATAATGTAGCTTAATAACTTTTTAACCATTAAATCTTTTTTTAAATATAATCTTTTTTAAAATTCCCGTGGAGCATATTCTAAAAATGTTCCATCGCGGTAAAAAATAACAATTTTATCCACTTCTGAATTTTTATAAGTAGCGGTTTCCTTTTTATCAACAAGTTTTTGTTCGGGCTGCTTTGACTTTTTTATTTCTTCTATTAAAGCAGCTTCTGGTTTGTCATAAATAACGGGAGAGGGGTTTTGTACTTTTAAATCTAATTTTTCTTTTATCTCTTTTTTGCCAAGCAACCAGTACAAATCTATCTGTGGATAAGTACTTACAATCTTCATCACTAAGTCTAAACTGGGCTTGTTTCGACCTGAAAGAAGATGAGAAATACTTGATCTCTGCACTCCAATTTGGTCAGCAAACATAGATGGAGTGATATTTAAATTTGTGAAAATCGTTTCCAACTTAGCGATGATATCTTCTTGATTCATGAGTAGAATAGGTTGATTACAAATGTAAACTTTTCTTATAACAAACCAAAGCAATCAATGTAAATAGCGGTAAAAATGATAACAATACTAAATAAAAAGTTTAATTGAAATGTTTTAATTGTCTGAATTAAAGCAATTTAGCATTCTTAAAATTACGTAGCGGGAGAAACAGTTTTAAAAATTCTTCAAACCCCGTAAAGCAAACTCTTAAAGTTTACAAATGTAACAAATGTAAACTAAATTGTAAATTACATTTGTAAATTATTTGTGTAGTATTTTTGTAAAATGAAAAAATTGGAGAATTATAGAGAATTATATTGCTCTCACAAAAATGAAGATATTTCTGGTCGATATATCACGAATAGGCATTTAGAACCTTTTTTAGAATTGTTAAATAAAAACTGCTCAAAGACAGTTTTAGGAATCTCAGTCTTGGGGAAACCAATACATTTAATTGACACGGGATCTGGAAAAACCAAGCTTCTTATCTGGTCGCAAATGCACGGAAACGAAAGTACCACTACAAGGGCAATATCCGATTTTATGTCTTTTTTGACATCAAATAATTTATTAGCAGAGAGATTTAGAGAGCAATTCACTTTTAAGATTATTCCAATACTCAATCCTGACGGCGCTGAATTATACACTAGAGAGAATGCTAATGATATTGATTTAAACAGAGATTTTATCAATTTGAGTCAGCCGGAAAGCAAGTTGTTAATGGAATTATATAACGACTTCACGCCAGACTATTGTTTCAATATGCATGACCAACGAACTATTTTTAGTGTGGGAGATACTTCGAAGCCAGCAACGATCTCATTTTTAGCTCCGTCTTTCAATAATAATTGTGATATAAACGCGATTAGAGAGCGTGCGATAAAAATTATAGTAGATATGAACAAACTTCTGCAACAGCTAATTCCTGAGCAAGTAGGTCGCTTTGACGACAATTATAATAGGAATTGTGTTGGTGATACTTTTCAAACTCTCGGCACTCCCACAATTTTGTTTGAAGCAGGTCATTATCAGGATGATTATCAGCGCGAAATAACTCGAGAGATAGTTTTTGTAAGTCTAATCGCTGCTTGCGAATCTATTATTGATAAGACCTATCTTGATAATAGAATTGTTGATTATATGAATATTCCTCAAAATAAAACGTTATTTTATGATATTGTCTATAAAAATGTGAAAATTAATTATGATACTAATGAAATCCTTAGTATTTTTGCCGCTCAATACAAAGAAGTTCTTAAAGAGGGTTCGATTGTCTTAATTCCTTATATATCAGATGTTAATGTTTCTGAAAACATAAGAGGGCACTTGGAATATGATGGAGGTTTTGAGCTTTATAGCGACAATTTCGGAAATTATCCTGTTGAAGATCGCTTAGCAAATTTCCGAATAGGAGAAAAACGTTATCTGAATGGGCTTTGTCTAGAGGATAAGTAGCAGCATTTGTATTTAAAAAATAGAAAGTTAAATAATAATTAAGATACTATGAGTAAGTTTCGTTTAGATGATGTAGATCATCAAATTTTAGATATGCTGATTGATAACACTAGAATACCTTTTACAGATATTGCTAAGAAGTTATTGATTTCGGCAGGAACAGTTCATGTGCGTGTGAAGAAGATGGAAGATGCTGGCATTATTACTGGTTCGTCTCTTACTTTAGACTACGAAAAATTAGGTTACTCGTTCATTGCTTACGTAGGTGTTTTTCTTAATAATACTTCTCAGACAAAGTTTGTATTGGAGCGTATCAACGAAATTCCATTTGTAACCGTTGCGCACGTTACAACTGGAAAGTTCAACGTTTTTTGCAAAATCCGCGCAAAAGATACTAAGCACGCAAAAGATGTTATCTTTATGATAGATGATATCGAAGGAGTTTATAGAACAGAAACTATGATTTCTCTGGAAGAGAGTATCAATGATAAGAAAAGATTGATGCATACCATCTTCAAAAATATGTAATTCTTATTGCAATCGATTTAAAAGTCTCAGTAGTTTACTGGGGCTTTTTTTTTATATTTATAAACATAAAAATAGACGATATGCTTCTAATAGATCTTCCAAAAAATTCTTATTCTCAGAAACACGCAGCTTATATTGAAGCTTTAGATTTGAATACCAATCTAATTGATGGTCTTGAGATTAGCTTATATGATTTTATTCGGTTTGTGCAAAACATTCCCTTGGGAAAACATGATTATCAATATGCTCCGGGCAAGTGGACAATCAAAGATATTATTCAACATCTGATCGATTGTGAACGAGTTTTTAGTTATCGTGCTATGCGTTTGGGTAGAAATGATCAGACGCAATTAGTATCTTTTGATGAAAATGAATATGCAACACAAGCTGGCGGTAATCTCAGAACAATACAGAATCTATTAACAGAACTTTCAACTGCGCGTCAAAGTACATTGTTGTTGTACAAAAGTTTTACGGCGGAGCAATTGCATCAGCAATGGGAGAGTAGTAATAGCGAATTATCGCTAGCAGCTCTTGGATTTGTAATTATTGGTCATCAGCAACATCACCGAAAGATTTTTGAAGAGCGTTATTTATAGCGCAAAGCAACACTTTCTCTTAGCATAAGCAGTTCGATCTCAGGAACGAGATCTTTGTTGCAGCTATTGTGAAAATCAGGAACAGTAATGCGGATAGATGAGGACCAAATATTCTCGAACTTTTTCACAGCTTTTCCTCCACAAAAGAGGGCGAATTTGTATTTTCTTTCTAACTTTTTTGCTCAAATTTTACTACTATATCTGTGTAAAGTACTTCTCAAAATAGGAATAATTCTTTTTATAGAGGCATCATTCTGCAATTTAGACTTTGTTATTCGTTGATTTGTGCTCTTTGTAGACCTAATTGTGCGATACACTTTCAGTTGAGCAATTGTAAAGCTGCAGTAATTTCTTAGTTGGTAAATTGCTTCGCACAAAAGTTGTTAAATCTAAAATTTTACAAAATAACTATTTTTTTAGGTTGAATTAAAATTTAGCTATGGGAACGAATTTCGAATGACTAGCTAGTGTATTTTGCAGAAATTAAATTATTACAATCTTAAATATCAAAAGGCGTAGAAGCACACATCCATGTAAATAATATAATAGATGCGTTAACTTGAATTTTGATTTAATCAAAATATTAATGAATAATTTTAATTATATCGGTTGTAAATATAGATATTTCTAAAGAGGAGATTTTGTTTTTTCTTTACCAAACAGAGCAGCAATCAACCGTCGAGATGCTGGAGTTAGAAGAAAATAGCTCAACGAGCAATGGCAGAATGTAGCGCGAAAAGGTCTAAATAAATATTCTGAAATTATCAGTATAAAAAAAGAGGAACCTACTGCTAGATTCCTCATATTTTTATTCAAGTAAAAAGATTATTCTTCGTCCTCATCTTCATCCTCTTCCTCGAAATCCTGATCTTCATCTTCGTCATCATCAACTGCATCGTCATCATCCTGATCACGCTTGCGAGTTTTCTTGATAAGTTCTTCATCGTCATCATCTTCGGTCATATCGTCGTCTTCATCGCTTCTTTTTACGATATCATCCAACGGCTCAACCATCGAGTCAAGATCATCATCCTCATCAAAGTTTTCCATGCTATTGGCTAGCTTGGTACTCACTTTTACAAGGTAGATAGTGTCTTCGGTGCGAACTTCGACCGCTTCGACCATTTCATTTTGGGCATTTCTAAACCGGACGATGTTTGTATCGTCATAACCTTCTGGAAACTTCTCAACCAATAGGTTTAAAATTTCGTTGGTCAGTTTTGAATAATCAACAATAACTCTTTTCATAAATTTATTAGTAGTCTAAAAGGTAAGCAAAAATTAACGGTGCAACAATCGTCGCATCAGATTCAATTATGAATTTTGGAGTATTAATATCTAGTTTACCCCAAGTAATTTTTTCGTTAGGAACAGCTCCAGAGTAAGAACCATAACTTGTTGTTGAGTCAGAAATCTGACAGAAATAGCTCCAGAAAGGTGTTTCTGGCTTTTCCATATCCTGATATAACATTGGAACAACGCAGATCGGAAAATCTCCCGCGATACCTCCACCAATTTGGAAGAACCCAACTCCTTTGTCAGAGTTTTTAGTGTACCAGTCTGCAAGGTATCCCATATATTCGATACCAGATTTTACCGTTGATGCTTTAAGTTCTCCTTTGATAACGTACGATGCGAAGATATTTCCCATTGTACTATCTTCCCATCCTGGAACAATAATAGGTAGGTTTGCTTCTGCTGCTGCATACATCCAGCTATCTTTTAAGTCAATCTCATAATATTCTTCTAGAACACCAGAAAGCAACATCTTATACATAAATTCATGTGGAAAATAACGTTCTCCAGCTTCTTCTGCATCTTTCCAGATTTTTACAATGTGTTTTTGCAATCTTCTAAAAGCTTCATGCTCAGGAATACAAGTGTCCGTCACACGATTTAATCCGCGCTCCATCAAATCCCATTCTTCCTGAGGCGTCAAATCTCTATAATTTGGTACTCTTTCGTAGTGAGAGTGCGCCACAAGATTCATGATATCTTCTTCAAGGTTTGCACCTGTACAAGAAATAATTTGCACTTTGTCCTGACGGATTACTTCTGCAAAAATCTTTCCTATCTCAGCTGTACTCATTGCTCCAGCTAAAGTTACCATCATTTTTGAGCCTTTTTTCAATTGCTCTTCGTATGATTTTGCGGCATCTACTACTGATGCAGAGTTAAAATGCAGGTAGTATTTTTCAATAAACTGGCTAATCGGTCCTTTATTCATTATCAACTTTATTTATATGATTCAATTTTTATTATTGTATGTCGCTTTCGCGGAAAGTAATTGTCAAAGAAATAATATTTTATTGAAAATTACAAATTCAAAAAATTATTCTCCCTTTTTATTATACCCTAATATTCTAAGAACATCTTCGGCATTTTGTTGTTCAGAAAAAACCTCTGTTGCAAGGATGCCATTTTCGTCGCGGTCAATCAAAATATGTTTTGGTTGAGGAATCAAACAGTGATGCAATCCTCCAAATCCCCCAATAGTTTCTTGATATGCTCCTGTATTGAAAAATCCGATATATAAAGGTTTTTCCTTGTTGTATTTAGGAAGATAAATTGCATTCATATTTTGTTCAGAGTTGTAATAATCATCACTATCACAAGTTAAACCACCCAAAAGAACACGTTCATAAGTATCGTTCCATCTGTTTACGGCAAGCATAATAAAGCGCTTATTAATTGCCCAAGTATCAGGAAGAGTAGTGATAAATGAACTATCAATCATGTTCCATTTCTCACGGTCATTCTGCTGTTTTTGATATAAAACTTGGTAAATTGCTCCACCACTTTCTCCAACTGTGTAAGAACCAAATTCTGTAAAGATATGAGGAACATCAACATCAGCTTCTTCGCAGGCAATCTTAATCTGATTGGTAATTTCATCTATCATATATTGATAGTCGTAATCAAAAGCCAAAGAGTTTTTAATTGGGAAACCACCACCTATATTCAGACTATCAAGAGTTGGACATTCTTTTTTAAGCGAAACGTAAACTTTGATGCATTTTACAAGTTCATTCCAATAGTAAGAATTATCCATAATTCCAGTATTGATAAAGAAGTGTAAAACTTTCAGTTCAAGGTTTTTATTGTCTTGAATTTGTTTTTTGTAGAAAGGCACAATATTCTTGTATCCAATTCCTAATCTACTAGTGTAAAATTCAAACTTTGGATCTTCCTCGGCGGCGATTCTAATTCCAATTTTGAACTTCCCATTAATCTCAGCTTGAAGTAAATCTAGCTCTTCATAATTGTCAATTATAGGAATAGTTTTGTTGTATCCGCCATTAATTAACCGAGCAATGTTTGTAACGTATTGATCTCTTTTAAAACCATTACATATAATAAAAGTATTTTTATTGATTTTACCATTGGCAATAAGGCGCTCCACAATGTCAATATCAAATGCTGAAGAAGTTTCAATATGAATATCATTTTTGAAAGCTTCATTCATTATAAATTCAAAGTGCGAGCTTTTTGTGCAATAGCAGTAGTAATATTTACCCTCATACTTATTTTTCTCCATTGCTTTTCTGAAATATCCTTTTGCTTTCTGGATATTTTTAGAAATTTGTGGCAGGTAAGTAAACTTTAGTGGAGTACCATATTGCTCCACAAGTTTCATCAAATCAATATCGTGAAATTGTAAGTTGTCTTTATTAAGTTTAAACTCTTCCTGAGGAAAATAGTATGTTTGATTAATAAGGTCGGAATATTTGGTATTCATTTGTAATTCTGTGTGTTAAGTAAAGTTAATTAAAGAATAGCATCATTGTCATCATATCAAACTCGCAGTTTAGCATAAATGATCTGAAGCTTATCTATTCTTATGTTTAAGATAGTTAATAGTGGCTCTTTTCGAAATTCTACAAGATTTAAATACTGCGCAATATTGACCAAAAGTAAAGTCAAATTACTGATATTTTGCTGAAGAGTGATGAATGTGTTTTGAGCTTTTTTCACGGGACAAATGTAAAAAATATAATATGCGCAATGCAATATTTTTGTTTAAATAAATGACGTTTTTTTATAGTCATCAAACGAGGCTATAATCATATCATTGTCAACTTCCTGATCTATTATTATCTTTCCGATCCCATCTAGAAGTACAAATTTCACTTTGCCAAATTCATTCTTCTTATCGTGCTTTAACAATCCTATCACTTCAGTTATATCAGAATCTAAAAATTCTATCTTTCCAAAGATAGCTATAATTTGATTTTTTATTGTTTGGAACTCTTTACTTGAAAGTAGATTTAATTTTAAAGATAAGAAACTTTCTAGAATCATTCCAATTGCAATTGCTTCACCATGCAATAGGCAATTTTCTTTGGTCATAAAATGACTTTCGATTGCGTGACCTAAAGTATGTCCAAAATTTAGTGCTTTGCGAATTCCTTCTTCTGTTGGATCTTGCAATACAATCGTATTCTTTATTTGGACAGATTCGTAAATTAGAAAATCAAAATCAGCGTAATCGATATTTTGTAAATCCTCGAACTTTCTCCAATATGTTTCATCTGCAATTAATCCGTGCTTTAGCATTTCCGCCAATCCTGAACGCATTTGAATTTGCGGAAGCGTTTCTAGGAATTCAGTATCCACAAGCACCATTTTAGGAGATGTAATTGTACCAATTTGGTTTTTTAGACTTTCTAAATCTACTCCATTTTTGCTTCCTATTGCTGCGTCAACCATAGACAATAGGGTTGTTGGAACATTTATAAAGGTTATTCCTCTTTTGAAGGTTGCTGCGACAAAACCTCCTATATCACTCACTATGCCGCCGCCTAAGTTAATGAGAATACTTTTTCTATCAGCACCAAGGTCTGATAATATGCTCCATAATTCAACACAAGTTTCAATATTTTTTGAAAGTTCAGAAGATTCTATCTCAATTATTTCTATTCGACTTTCTGTTGCCACATTGCTCAAAAATTTTGAAGAGCAAAGTTCATTTGTATTAGTGTCTACGAGCACAAATATAATGGAGTGGGCATGCGACTTTAGATAATCATTTAATGCATTATAACCATCTGCGTTAAAATATACTGAGTAGCCTGTAGAAAGTATGGAATGCATAGGATTTATAGTATAAAATTCAAGGAGGCAAATTAAGGTTTTTTTTGACTAATAATAGTCGGAGTGTCATTATATTTGCAGGATTAAATTTAGTCATGGAAAAAATATTTAATAATACAGAAGTTGCTTTTGCCCTAAAATCCAAAAACGAACTTGATCGTGCTTACTGGCTTTTTAAAATGATTCAAAATCCTACTCTGGTTAAAGTAGGAACATCCCTTACCAATTTTGCTCTCAACTTACATTTGCCAGTCACAGGGCTAATCCGAGCGACGGTTTTTGATCACTTTTGTGGTGGTACTACTGAGCGTGATTGCCTTCCTGTTGTAGACAAAATGTATGATAAAGGAGTTTCGTCTGTTTTAGATTATTCGGTAGAAGGAAAAGAAGATGAAGAACATTTTGATGATGCAATGGAAATGACCTTGCGTATTATCGATTTTGCTAAAGAAAGAAAAGCACTTCCATTTGCGGTTTTCAAACCGACAGGATTTGGAAGATTTGAATTATATGATAAAATTGGTGCAGGAGTTGCATTAAATGAGTCAGAAACTAAGGAGTGGGCTAGAGTAGTGGAGCGTTTTGATAAAGTTTGTAAAAAAGCTTTCGAGAATGATATTGAAGTATTAATTGACGCCGAAGAAAGTTGGATGCAAGATGCTGCTGACGATTTAGTGATGTTAATGATGCAGCGTTATAATAAAAATAAAACCATTGTCTTTAATACGCTTCAAATGTATAGACATGATCGAATGGCGTATTTGATTAAATTGCATGAGCAGGCCAAAACTGAAGGATTCTACATCGGGATGAAACTAGTTCGTGGTGCTTATATGGAAAAAGAGAATGAGCGTGCTGCAGAGAAAGGATATCCATCCCCGATTTGCAAAGACAAACCTGCAACTGACGAAAATTACAATGTAGCGGTAAAATATATGCTAGCTAATATTGATAAAATGGCATTGTTTGCTGGAACTCACAATGAGGACAGCTCTTATATGCTTATGAAAATGATGAAAGAGAACGGTATTGAAAAAGGAGACCGCAGAATCTTTTTTGGACAGCTTTATGGAATGAGTGATAATATCAGTTTCAATTTAGGAGAAGAAGGATATAATGTTGCAAAATACCTTCCATTTGGACCAGTACGCGAGGTTATGCCATATCTGATACGTCGTGCACAAGAAAACACTTCTGTGGCTGGACAGACAAGTAGAGAATTAAATCTTATTTCGGCAGAGAGAGAAAGAAGGTCAAAAAAATAATTTTAAAAAAGTAGCTTTTTATAGTTGCAGATATAAATTCATTATGTATATTTGCACACCGATAAAAAGGGGCGATTAGCTCAGTTGGTTCAGAGCATCTGGTTTACACCCAGAGGGTCGGGGGTTCGAATCCCTCATCGCCCACAAGAAAAAGCAGAAACGAGAGTTTCTGCTTTTTTATTTCCCAAAAGTGTCAAAAGCGAAGCTTTTGTAAGCATTTGGGAAATAAAAAAGCAATCCATGACC
>CBDUDY010000015.1:0-24495 GCA_965366055.1 uncultured bacterium | reverse complement strand
AGAATTGGAAGCAGGGTATGAAAATTTGAAAATCGGAGCTTTAATACAACAAACTCGTTTGGAAATGGGAATGACGCAGGAAGAGCTTGTAAGCAAAGTAGGTACAACTAAATCATATATCTCTAAAATTGAAAATGATGTAAAAGAGGCGCGCATTTCAACCCTAAAAAAAATTGTAGAATTAGGTTTTGGTGGTCGTCTAGAGATGTCGATTAAAATCTAAATAATCCACCTTAATTCTTAATTGTAAAAAAATAAACTACTAGAAATTAATATTCAGTACGCATTGTGCGTAGCCACGACCAACTTAACTTTTCTTCATGCGTTAATGGTACAAAATCTTTTTTTTCAACATTTTGTTGGCACTATTGCTAAGCACCATCCTTTAAGCTTATTTAGACACGTCAAAAAAACCACATATCAAAATGAAATTATTATTCGCACTATTATTTTGCATTTTTATAAATCAGCTTCAATCTCAAGAATTAAAAACTATTGAACTTGTAGCTCCCAACTCAAATGAAATTAGCGATTTAGTATTTTTAAAAGAGGAATTAAAAGGAAAGCAAGTGGTACTTCTTGGTGAGCACACTCATGGTCACGGCAATATCTTTGAAATGAAAGCTAGGGTTGTAGAATATCTACACAGAGAATTGGGGTTTACAACCTTCGCAATGGAATCTCCAATGTATGAAATCTGGCGAATGAATAAGAACGGATTTACACCAGAAGGATTTAACGATGCTGTTTTTTCGGTTTGGTCTGAAACTTCCGAATTTCAGAGGCTTGTCAATTATTTAGATGAAAATAAAATAAAAGTTATTGGGTTTGATTCGCAAGTAAATGACGCCCCAAATTTTACAGATGATTTTTTTGACTATCTCGAAAAAGTAAATATTGGTTTAAAATTAGATCAGGATGATATGGGAATCATCATCGAGGGTGTTTTAACAATCCAGAAATTTGATGAACAAGATATTAAATTTAATTCCTTCGAAAAAGAGCTGCATCGAATTACCAAGGAAATTGAAAAATTAGAAGAATCTGAAGATAACTATTATTGGAAACAATTTACCAAAAGTCTTTTAGCTTGTGCTCAAGACGCATATTTTAATGTACAGCCAATTTACTCTACCGTTACTGGCGATAAAAATTACAACATAAGAGATAAGCAAATGGCCGACAATTTATTGACTTACATCAAGAGACATCCTGAAGAAAAAATTATTGGCTGGGCCGATAATATTCATTTTATAAACGACAATTCAAGTATCACAAAACCTATTGCAAAAGATTTTATTTCGATGGGATCTTACATCAAGAAACAGCTGAAAGACAAAGTTTATAGTTTGGCCACCATTCACGCCAACGATTCTTTGCTAAATATTAAAGTCTATAAATGGACCCCAACCCCAATTATGATTAACTCTTTTGAACATAACTTAAAGCGTTTGAATAAACCTTATTTATTTGTGAGTTCAAATCAAGAGGCAATGAAACTTCCTAAATTCACCAGACTTTTAGATTTAATTGATTTTGCAGAAGCAAGAGTTGATCAGTTACACGATGGATATATTTTTTTTCAGCACGCAACATCGCCGATACTTGAATATGAACGAGAAGTGCTTTCCAAAAAGCACGAAAAAGTAGAAGTGAAGCCAGATCAATCAAAAAACAAGCAGACTATAATTTTTAGAGGTCAAATATTTGATCAAGACAACAACGAATCGATTCCGTTTGCGACTGTAATTCTCAAAAAAGACGCTATCTATAGAGTAGCAGATGAGAATGGCAAATTTGAATTTCCGATTAAAAACTCCAAGAAAGAAGAATCTTGGGTCGAGATAAGCTCAGTTGGATACGCGAGTAAAACGGTATTATTAAACTCCCTTTCAGATAAAATTTATCTAAAAAACCAATTTGAACAACTAGCAGAAGTCGTTATTAAAAAAGCACTATCTCCCAAGGCTGTTTTGCGGAAAGCTATTTCCAATAAAAAGATGAACCATCCAACTTCTCCATTTAATTTCAAGAGATACAGTAAAATTTTAATCAATAAAGATGATAAAAATATTGTTGATTTAGAATTGATCACGAAAGATTATAATCAAGGCTATCAAACACAATTTATCACAACACAGAAAGTAGAGCAGGTGAAATGGAATGCAAATCCTACATCAAATAAATATCAATCATCCTCACAGTTTTTCGGTTTTCGAGAAAATCCTATTCAATATTCCAACATTCTCCATAAAAGAAAGTACAAGAAATTTAAAGTGAAATATGTTAGATCAGATGAAAAAGATAGCGAAAATTGCTACATCATTGAGTTTTCAACGGAACGAAATAAATGGAGCTATACCAATAAAACATATCCTACGAATTATTCAGGAAGAGTTTATATTGATAAAGAAAATTTTGCGGTTTTAAAGGTTGTCGAAAATTGGGAAACTTCTCTGAGTCGCGACGAAATTCAGAAATATTTCAAGCACGAAGAAAGTATGATAAATATTTCACAAGCAACTTCAAAACAAGAAAATGCTGTTGTGTTTACTCAAAATAGTAATGATGGAAAATATTACGCTACTAACTATTTTACTCGAGCAATTTCAGAAAAATTAACGGATTTAAATCAGTTTGAGAATAGTCTGACGGAAATATATTCTGTGGCTTTTGATTTTGAAACCGAGAATGTGGAGTTGTTAGAATATGAGCACCGAGTAAGGAACCATACAAAATTAGATAGGGTGGAGTATAATGAGGATTTTTGGAACTCTTTTTACGAGAATCCGGAAAAATATAAACCATTAAATTAAGAAAAAGCATCATTCCTCGCGACCAGATGTTTTCAAATTTAATTTTTCTCATGTCTCATAATTATCACCTAATGCATTGAGAAAAATAAGGTTCATTGAGCCTCATGTGAAAGATCGCTATGATAATTTTTGTTAATAGTTACTGGTAAAAAACCTAAACTGCTAAAAATTGAAGGTTCATCGCACGTTGTAAAGAATCAGATTCAACTAAGTTTTTCTTCACATTTAAATCAAATCAATATTTCAATTACAAAGGCACGATGACAAAAAGTTTTATCGAATTAATTTCTACATCAACTAAATCTTAGTGCAATAAATAGAAAAGGATTAAACTGTCTTAATTTTTTTCTGTTCTATGCGTTAAAATTTATCTAATATGATTATCTTTGTATAAAAACATTATAAATATGAAAAATTTCAAATTCAAATCGGTTTTAGCAATTATGGCTTTAAGCCTATTATCTTTAACTTCTTGTAAAGATGACAAGAAAGTTGAACCAATGACAGATGTTACAACTACCGAAGAAGTAGTAACTCCTGAAAAAATGGAAACAGTTGATATCACACTGAATTCAGATGATGCAATGAAGTTTGACAAATCAGAGATTAAAGTTAAAGAAGGACAAACTGTCGTTTTAACTTTACACCACACAGGTAAATTGCCAGTAACAGCAATGGGTCACAACTTTGTATTATTGAATCAAGGTGTAGTAATGGCTGATTTTGCTACTGAAGCAGTTAAAGCAAAGGATACTGATTATATTCCAAATGGCGGAAAAGATGTTATCGCACACACAAAAACTATTGGTGGTGGCGAAAGCACAACTGTAACTTTTACAGCTCCTGCAAAAGGAACGTATGATTTCCTATGTTCATTCCCTGGACACTACGCAATGATGAATGGTAAATTTATCGTAGAATAAATTTCAAATTAAATTCTAAAAATCGTAGATTTTACAGGACTTAAGAATATATGTAATAATTAAAAGAGGATTTAAATATCCTCTTTTTTTATGGAATTAAATCAGATTTTTCCCTGTGTATTTTAGGCTTTCGCCAAAAGACTTCAACTCCATAAATGACTTTGTCAAATAAAGGAGGATAATGCTTTCAAGACCTCAGGCAAGAAGGCGATTTTTCCATTTCTGAATCCATACGGCTTTATCTCAACATATAAAATTCAATTTAAATATAAAAGCCTCAGCAGTGTGGCAGTTTTTCGATTTACTTAATGTTTTTGTTGTAGACAATCAGGTCATACTGTCCCATCTTAGCATCATTTAATTTTATAAAAATTATAGATATAAGATTTGTACATTAGAATCAGAATTACAACACCTCCAAAAACCATAAAGTCAATGAGCCAAAAATTTCAAACTTTACTCGACGAATACAGCGAAAGTCATCAAAATGAAACTAACAAAACAATTCATTGGATTTGCGTTCCATTGATATTTTGGTCGATAGTTGCACTTATTTATTGCATACCAAATGCACTTCTGCAAGAAACCTTCGGCAATCACTTTTTATCAAATTGGGCAATTATCATATTGATTCCAGTCCTAGCTTATTATTTTTCTCTGTCCGCAACTATTGCTGCGGGAATGTTAATCTTTGTAAGTTTCTGTCTATTCTTATCCGAAATTCTTGTCCAAAATACAGATGTGCCTCTTTGGGCAATTGCAGTCACTATCTTTATTCTTTCTTGGATAGGTCAATTTTATGGCCATAAAGTAGAAGGGAAGAAGCCTTCTTTTCTTAAAGACATTCAATTTCTACTGATTGGTCCAGCTTGGCTAATGCATTTTATTTATAAACGAATAGGAGTTAAATACTAACATTTGAAGTCGAAAGAAATCTTGTACTCGCTTTAAGAAAAACTACAAACAGATAAAATCTATTCAAATTATAGAGCAGAAGAATCTTGAATATGAATACGATACTTACTTCTTTAATTATAAGTTTATCAAAATTTGCTACTAATATTTAAGATTTAATTGATTATTTTTCAATGTGGGAAAATAATTTTATCTTCAAATAGCAGCTATTTTTTCCTGCATTTTTACCCTCAACTTTCTTACATTTGACCTTTAACCAAAACTCAATTAAATCCCCACAAAATGAACCGTACTCTACTACTCATTATTATGCTATGTTTTTGCTCTTTAAGTTATTCTCAGCGACGAGACATTCCAGCTATTCTAGTAACTCAGAATAATGATACTCTAGCATTAAATATGGTAGTAGAAGTCAATTTGTTTAGACAAACTATGATAAACGAGTTGAGCATTATAAAAAGGGTAACATACAGAAACAATTTAGGCAAAAAACGAAAAATAGAGGCAAAGGATGTGAAAAGGCTATTGTTTACTGACCTCGAAGGTACAAAGAGAGTATTTGTGTATGACGGAAATAATCGATTGCAACAAGTAATTTATGAAGGAATTACTAAAGCATATAAAACTTACTCTGCCAATCCATATGATGGCGCCGTAATTAGTGGAATTGACATTTATGATAAAGATGGAAAACGAGTGAAAGTTGGGCCTTTCAGCACTTCGGCAAAAGCTTTGAAGAAAGCAGTTGAGGAAATCCCTGAATTAGTCGCGATTGTAGATGAAAAAAATTTAAATCACGAAGAGGAAATAATCTTGGTCTTGTCGAAATATGACAACGAATACTTAAAAAAATAGTTGGACTTGCAATTAGGTTGTGCTAAAAAAAATATCTAAACATTTTGTCATATGAAAAGTCCAATCATCGACCTGCATTGCGATTTATTATCATACCTAAATCAACCAAATTCTGATATTAATAATACAGAAGATATTGGCTGCGCAGTTCCTTACCTTAAAGAAGGAAACGTAAAACTGCAAGTAATGGCAATCTTCGCTGCAACTGGAGTAGATAGCCATCAAAAAGGAATTAAGCAGAGTGAAATTTTCAAGAATTTGTGTTGGGACGAGAAAGAGTTTTTTCGTTTTGAAAAACAGCATTTGGAAACCTTTGGTCAAAGTGAAAATATTGGAATTTTAGCATCTTTGGAAAATGCTTCCGCTTTTTGTGATGAAAATCTCCCGTTAAAAAAGGGTTTCGAAAATCTGCAAACCATAATAGAAAATGTCGGCACTCTTTTTTACATTGGATTAACTCATCATTTGGAAAATAGATTTGGCGGCGGAAACTATTCGAAAGTAGGTCTTAAAGAGGACGGAAAATCCTTAATTGAATTTTTGCACAATAAGAATATTGCAATTGACTTTTCGCATACTAGCGACGTGTTGGCGTACGATATTTTGAATTATATTTCGCAGCAAAATATAAATGTTCCAGTAATAGCAAGTCATTCCAATTACCGCGCAATCTTTGATCATCCTCGAAATCTTCCAGACGATATAGCCAAAGAAATTATTAATCGTCAAGGTTTGATAGGTCTAAATTTTGTGCGTGCTTTTGTAAATAATGAACATGCCGAAGTACTATACGAGCATCTACATCAAGGGTTAGAACTTGGCGGTGAAAAAGCGGTGGCTTATGGTGCCGATTTCTTCTTTACTAAAAGTCATCCTGACAAATCTAGAATTCCTTTTTATCATAAAGAGCAAGAAAATTCAGCTTCTTATATAGCATTGAATCAAGAAATCCGAAAGAATTTTGGAACTAGTATATGTGACAATATTAGCTATAAAAATGCTATAGACTTTTTAAAAAGACTTTGGAAATAGAAATTAGAATTTACAAAGTGACAGCGAAGAATAGAATTAATTTAGCTTAGTGCCTTTTGAAAAAACTTAATAATACCATCATTATGAGAAAATACGTTGGTTGGCTATGTTTCTTGCTTTTTATTGGATTGTCGATCTTTAGAATTTACAGTAATATTACATTTAAGCAAGAATTATCCGGACATTTAAAAAGAGCTTCAGATGCTAACACAGTTGAATTAGCCCTTAGCGAATTGCAAACTTCCTTAAAATATATCGAGGAAAAGAATCTCACTTCGGGCTATACTTCAATTATGTACGAAACGCCAGATGAAGATTTAGGCTTTTGGTACGCGAATCTTAAAGCTAGTGCTGTCGAGCTGGAGAAGTCAAAAGGTGGATCATTGCTAGAAAAAACGAATGTACTCCTAAAACTGCGCGAATCCTTGATGGACGATGGAGCAAAAGGCGATCACATTACATTTCCGAGAGGCCTTTCAATCTTTCCGAATAACACTATTGTTGCAGTCTTGTTCTTGATATCGCTACTTTTTCTTCCGATCCTGTTGGTAGAACTAGTCAAAATTGATTTGGAAGAAAAAAAGAAAAGTTCCCTAAAAGTAGATCGTGAAAACAGACAATGATTGCGAGGTTCTTTCTTTAGCAATTAAGTAATGAAACTCATTTTATAATAGCCTTTATGACGATGAAAACTCTACTGTTTGTTCTACTTTTTACAATGCAATTTGTTTTTGCTCAAGCACAAATCAAATCAAATCGTCTTTCACAACACGCTATCGAACTTACAAAGCAAAAAGTCGTATACGATGGAAGCTATTTTTCTATTGCGTACCCAAATGGAGATGTGCCCAAGGGAATTGGAGTTTGTACAGATGTTATAGTTCGCGCGTACAGAAAGCTTTCAATAGATTTGCAAAAGGAAGTTCACGAGGATATGAAATCAAATTTTGAAGAGTATCCAAAATTATGGGGACTTCAAACAACTGACAAAAATATTGATCATCGGCGAGTGCCAAATTTAATGACGTTTTTTAAAAGGAAAGGAGCCGAGAAAGCAATTTCTTCAAATGCTGCTGATTATCTTCCTGGCGATATCGTATGTTGGAATCTTAGAGGTGGACTAACACACATCGGTATTGTGGTGGACAGAAAATCTGCGGATGGAAAGCGTAATCTAATTGTACATAATATCGGAGCTGGACAAATTATCGCGGATTGTCTTTTTGATTTTAAGATTATTGGACATTATCGATATAAGCAGTAAAGTCAAAAAATTCTATTTTTACAATTGTAGATTTTGTTGGCGGTTCTGAAAGCAAAATTTCCCTATTGTTCTACCAATCTTATTTCTTTAATGACTTATATTGCGCGAGGGGGTGGAACGGCATCCTTTTCTGGAGCTTGCGGAAGAAAAGATACAGTGGAAAACCCGACCCAAAGGGTCGCGCCCAAAAAAACCGTAACATCAATTTTCAAATTATTACCTTAAAAATTGTTATTTTGTGAAAGATTCGAAAGAAATTTCTCTAATAACAGTAAATCGATATTTATAAAAACAAATGAAAAATTCACTAATAATGCTATTAGTCTGCTTGACCGCAAATAGCTTTTCACAAAATAAAATGATAACAGAACCAATTCTTTCGGGCGAAATGGCTGCCAAAATTGTTCAAACTGCTATGCAAGAAGCCACTAAAAACGGACAGTTTATAACGGTGACCATAGTCGACAAATCTGGTCAAATTCTTGCCGTACAACGTCATCACAACGCTGGCGTGCACACTTTGAGCGCAAGTTTTAAGAAAGCGTATACTGCTTGTTCGCAAAAACGCGAGACTGCCGTTATTGCAAAAGGTGTCAAGGACGGCTTGATTCCAGAGGATATTCGTTATTTGGATCCCAATTTTTCTATTATGGATGGTGGCGTTCCTATTTTTATAAATAACGTGGTTGTTGGCGGAATAGGCGTTGGCGGCGCTCATGGATCTGCAGATGTGGATATTGCAAAAGCGGCACTAAAGGTCTTGAATTAAGAATCTCGCTTTTGCTAAAAGAATATTTGCAACAAGATGAGGGTGGATTCACGGTAAGTCTTCGCAACATATTTAGCAGCAATTAAATGTTCGGTTGAAATCATACTATAAGTTTGAAAACCATCATTTATAAGAAAGTTAAAAAAATAAGGCTTTACAAATTTCTTATTTCTCTAGAATATAGTTGATAAAAAAAATGCAAGAGACTGCTCTCTTGCATTTTTTTATTTAAAATTTATGACATTTAATAATTTATTTTCTCCAATCTTATTGTCGATTTTTTATCAGAAACTTCTCTTAATAAAATATATCCATTCTTACCTTTTACAGGATAAATTTGCCCTTTATCTGTGGTCATCGGAATCTTTTCGTAGTTGTACTTGCCGTCAACTTGCGTGATAACTCCCAGAATCCATTTAGGATTTCGTGTGCTTTTCTTTTCATTATCGGTATAGAAATAGGCGTAATTATCTCCGTCTAATTTTTGAGAATATAAGTAGTCAAATGCGCCATAAGCTTTAAGGTTTGGACCCCAATGTGCCATATTTGACTGATTTTTAGTCTTCTCTACTTTTTTGTAATAAACTAATTTCATATTCTGGTCAAACTCTAATACAAAAAGGTCGAGAATGCTAGAGTTATTCGAGTGACGATAACCTTCGGCAATCGCAGTTGTGTGTCCATTTTTTAAGAGTCGGAAATTCATAAAGTGCAAATTTCCGTATGATTTTATTTCGCCATATTCGTCAATTTTCAAATTGTCGCCAAATCCATTCCACAGAAAATTCTCTTCTGATAATTTTTTGCCAGTCTTTCTATCGTAAGTAATCTTAGCTACTCCAATAACTTCAAAAATATAAGCGATATTTTTTTTATTTTTCTTATTCATTAAAGAATATACAACGAGCGCATCATCTTGATACTTGATTGTCTGTACAGTATTTAGAGTTTCTCCGTCTGATTGCTTAATAGAAAATTTCTTAACGCCCGTGGTCAGATCAAATACATCATAATAGGTTTCTGAATAACGATCAACTTTTTCAAAATTATTGCGTTGAAGTATCATATCATTGCCTTGGCTGCTGTAATATTCAAACATATCAAATTCTTTAGCACCACTGTTGTTAAATTTATATTGCCATAACTCAGTAAAGTCTTTGTCAAAAATCCTAAAACTACGGATCTCTCTCGCTAATTTCTGCTCGTAGTTACCACTGACGATGGCGCTATTAAATTCAGTTTCAGCAAACAGCAAAAAATGGTTGCTACCAACCGGCTGCAATTCAACATTTTTTTGTACATCATCGTAAGTTACTTTAGAATCAGCCTCTTCATTCTGAGCTGCTTTACGATTATCTTTCATTGTAAATTGATTTGAAAGCGCAAATGTTTCCAAATTTAGTTCTCTGTAACGGTGATTAAATGCTGGTATAGGTCCAATAAGTGTACTATTAGAACTATCTTGAATTCCTATAACCAACTTGTTTCCAGTCTTACGAACAAATGAAAAGCCTATATTAATTTTCATAATGAATGAAAATCGATTCTGTACAAAAGTACCTGAGGTCAACTTATTTAGGTTTTTATCTAGCAATACATATTCTAATTCGTAAACCGCTTTACTCTTTCGGTCATTTTCATAGAGTAAAAGATATCCATAAACGTCGTCGCCGTCATCATTGTAAACGATTCTAGAATCCAAATACTTTCCGGAAGATAGTTCGCCGAGATCTTTTACTTGTGCTTGCGAGCAGATAAAAAACAATAAAAATAAGGGTAATAATTTTTTCATAAAGATTTGTAATAAGTAATTATTTCGTTTAATTCGGTTTTTCGCAATTCTCTTATTAGGTGTAGAAATGTATTATAACTTGCAGAATACTGCGGATCGGGTGTTTCTAATACTTCATTTAGGCGATATAAATTTTGCAATTCTTGTAATTTTTCTAAATTGTGCCCAGTCATTTGTTGCAGCCATTTGTCTTCGGGATTTGACTGCAGCTGCACCAAACAGTTGTACAATGACAATCCGTATGACTTCAAAAAATGTAAAGAATAGATATAATCAAAAGATGCTGATTTTTTTAGTGCTAAAAATTCCGAAGTTTCGATTTTTGTAATTTTCTTTTCTACTTGAAATAGTTGAATCATTTTTTCAGCTCTCAGTTCGCAGTCGGGGTGAGTTTTAAGAGAATCAATCATCCAAAACTTTGGCGTTTTATCATAAGTATAATCAGAAAGTTCATCTTTCTCTAACCACTTCATTTTAAATGGTTGAGTTGTTGTGCCAAAAGCCTTTTGATAATTCTCGACTGAAATTGAATCGACATCTGTATCAATTGTACTCAACCAAAGTAGCGAATTTACAGCTTCCGATTTCGCCTCTGGAAAAGCTTTCGAAAATAGCACATAACCTAGAGAGTCTGCTTGAAACTCAATTGTTCTACTGGTTTTTCTGTCTTCATAAACAATTTGTCTAAAAAGTTCAGAGGCCATTTTTCCTTTATTGTACTTATTTTTTTTGATGCTCGCAGTCTTATCTTTTATGTCGCTCGAGGTATTTAGCTCTGCCGAAGCAACAACACTATTATAGGAGTGATTGAGAAGACGATGCGCAATTTCGTGGCATAATACGTATGCAATAGTGTATTGATTTGTAGCTCTCAAAAACATCGGAAGATTAAAAACAATATATCCTTCGACAGAAGCAGAGGCATTTGGATTTTCGGCGGCAGCCACCAAAACTTTTATTTGATCAATTTCTTTAAATTCTGGATTTGCCTTCTGTACAATTTCTAATTGTGACTTTAAAAAAGTCAGATAGGAATTATCGCCAAAAAATACTCCCTTATTAATTTGCCCTTCGACTTCTTTTTTGCGGTTTTTGTAAACGGTCATGGTCTGATTTCGAACTCGTTTATCTGTCAATAAGGAAAATTCACTTTCAACTTTTGCAGCTCTCAATCCAAAGTCTGTAACAAGTGATTTTCTATAGGGAAAATTTAAGGTATCAATTAATACAGTTTGTTGCGCTTGCACATTTCCAAAAATTAGTACCACTACAAAAGCCAAAAAAAATTTCATTCGATAAAATTTTAAATTAATATCTGATTTTGTCAAATATAATTTAAAAGTTCATCAGAAGGTCAACTTTAAAATTAAAATCTTAAAATTTTCTTAACAAAATTTAAATCAATTATTCTTTGGGTTTTTTTTCAGCTCAAACAATCTTTCGCTTTCGCTAAAAGAATGCTAGAAACACATTTATAAATAAATAATTGCACAATCTTCGTAAGGTATATAAACAGGCAAAAGTCTTCGGTTGAAGCTGTATTCTTAAAAATGGCTTATTAGTTTGCATGTGCAGCACATTTACAATGTGTTCGATCTATTACTAATTTCAGGCTTATTACAACAGAATTTTTTGTCAGTATGCAGAAAATACCGACCTCTTTATATAAGTTTCAGAATTATTATGACGATTTAATTTTGACTAACTCGTCAAAAGAATTAGATGGAAAAACTTTTATAATTGATCTTTTATAAGTTAAAAATTAATAACTGCACCCAAACCATATTCTTTGCCATTGTAAAAAGGAACAACAATACCATTGCTGTCTTTTTTGTCTTTGAACAAGGTTTTTTTAATTAGAGGATGTACCCAATAAGCAATTTTGGTACTCAGTATTCCTATTCCTGCACCGGCAGCGACATCGGTAAGCCAATGACGATTATTATACATCCTAAAAAATCCAGTACCTGTAGCAACGGCGTAGCCTGTGATACCGTACCAAATAGACACATCTTTGTACTCTTGATATAGGAATTCGGCGCCCATAAATGCTGTTGCAGTATGACCAGAAGGAAATGAATTAAAAGAGGACCCATCAGGCCTCTCAACGCTTGCAGTAGATTTTAAAACTCCAACAGTTCCACCCATTACTAAATAGGCTGTGGCGAGTATAATTGTGCGATCCTTAAAATTATTTTTTCCTTTTATACCAAATGCATTTAGAGCATACACCGATGCCATTGGAGCATATTGTGAAAAATCGTCTACGGATAATTTATTATCTATATGTTCCTTAATCTCTTCTCTTGTGTTTTTATTAAGGTTTTTGATGGTCTCACTCTCTAGCCCAATTACACTAATTCCTACAAGCGTGACTGGAATAATTAGTGCCTCATATTTAAACTTTAAATCGTCTTTTAGTATTGACAACGAGACGTTGGTCGTATCCTGTCCAAAAATTTGAGATGTTTGGAGAAGTATTATTAATGCAGAGATTACTTTTTTCATAGGAGGTAAGGTATGCTATAATTTTTAAGTGGTTAGGATATTTTCTTATTGAGCTTTCGCTTTGCTCGTCTGACTATTAGAAGATTCAGCCTTAATTTTTAATCCAGAATTTCTGTACAAATCGTCTGCAACTTGAAAGTTTGAAATACTATGTTTTTCAAAATTTTTGTCAGTAGGAAGTGGACTTAAACTATTATCTGCAGGATTCCACATAAAAAGGTTTGCATTTTTTTGCTCGTCAAGAATTAGAACTTTATTGTCTTGTAAAGTTCCCAATTTTCTGTAATTTCCAATGTATGCGCGCTCGTCTTCAAGTTTTACCGAAAACACATCCTTACCGAAAAAGTTGGATGTATAGTCCCATTTCAATAATGAAAAAAGTGTTGGAAAAAGATCAATTTGCGAAGATAATTTCGTCACTTTCGCTGCTTTTGCGTTTGGAAGATTGGCGATAAATGCGGGAATATGATAATTTTTGACATCCAATTCCCAACGTCCAGCTGAATTGGCGCAATGATCACTCATAATCACAAAAACGGTATTGGAAAACCAAGGTTTTTGCTTTGCTTTTTTGATGAATTCGCCAATGGCATAATCAGTATACTTTACAGCACCATTTCTTCCACTACCAGATGGAATATCGATAGCACCTTCTGGGTAAGTGTACGGTTTATGATTGGAAGTAGTCATTATAAAATCAAAGAACGGCTGTCCATTACTATGCGCTTTGTCAGCTTCTTTGAGAACTTTATTATAAATATCCATGTCACAAACACCCCAAGCATTTTCGAAAGTTACTTCGCTATCATCAATATTTGTACGGGTAGTTGTAATACTTTTGTCCAATAGAAATCCACGACCTCTATCGATAATATTAAAGCCATTTCCACCAAAATAAGTATTCATATTATCAAAGTATCCGTCGCCGCCATAAAAGAAATTTCGGCTGTATCCTTGCTGCTTGAAAACTTCTCCGATAGTATATAAATTTTGATTATTTTTTCGTTTTACAATACTACGACCTGGAGTTGGAGGAATGGAAAGAGTGATAGCTTCCATACCTCGCACAGTTCGCGTACCTGTTGCAAATAGATTTTCAAAAAAGATGCTGTTGTTGGCGATTGAATCTAAAGTGGGAGTAATTTTGTCTTGATTGCCAAAAGCGGTTAGAAATTCGCCACTTAAACTTTCGATGCATATAAAAACAACATTTGGCTTGATTGGTTTTGTATGATCAGAATTTTTGATCGTACGAAATATTGAGTTTTCTTCGGTATTTTGAAATGTTGTTCTGGAATCTGCTAATGAACTTCGTACTAATGCATAAGCTTCTTCCAGCGGAATTACTTTATAAAACTCGTTATAAGGAAGTTCGTTATTTCTAAAAGCCGCAAAAAACGAATAAATTCCCGACTTTGCAACTTCATTATTATAGCGGTTTTCCGAAAAATCTGCTAGGTTATTCGAAACGAATATTCCAGAGATAAGTGCAATTGCAAACCATGGAAGTGATGCAATGAGTTTTGTTTTAAAAGTTGTCTGACTTCTGAAAGTCTCGCTGAAATATCCCAGCTTGTAAATGACAAAGCTGCTAATAACAACGAGAATAATCATACTACTAAGTAAGATAGGTAATGGATAGGATTCGTTGATGTTTTTCACTACTTCATACGAGTACACTAAATAATCTACAGCAATGAAATTGAAACGTCTATGAAATTCGTCCCAGAATGTAAATTCTCCAAAGAATGAAAAGAAAATTATCAAAACTGAAATAGAAAATCCGAAGTAAGTGATAATTTTATCGAAGAGACTTCCGTAAAAGCGTTGAGGAAGTATTAGTAGATAAGTCAGAAAAATGACTGCAAAAAACGAAACTGTAGCGATATCAAATAAAAACCCAACGATAAATGTTGAAAGTAGCGCAACAATGCCGTGATCTACTTCGGAAAAATTCCAAATTAGAAAACAAACCCTAGCTATAAGTGACAATAAAAGGAATAGACCAATGAAAGCTTTAAGCAATGAAAATCTAGATGGAAATAGTTTAGCTAGCATTTTGAATTTAGTTTAGGATATAAATGTATACAGCAAATCTAAAGAAATATTAAAGATGAATTATCTTGCAAAAAAAATCCTAAAATAAATTTTATTTTAGGATTTCTAACTTTACTAACACAAAACCAAACATTTATTTATTTCATATTTTTTGTTTTTATTATTTTACCACTTTTATCCATTGTAACTTCTACCATGGATTTCCCTTTTTTTATTTCAAATTCGTAAACCAGAGCTTCCTTTGTTTCAGAAATTTCTGCTTGTTCTATCAGATATCCTGGATATGACTTGTCCAAATTAGCCTGCATTTCTGGTAGTACACTACTAATTTCAATCGAATGTTCGGTTTCTTTCCACGTTCCATTTTCAAGAAAATTGGCTGAGTATTCTGTCTTGTCCATTTTGAATTCAGCTTCCCATTCTTGATTTTTCTCTTTGGACCATTTCACGTTTTTGGCCGTTGGAAATTTTTGAGAGAATGCATCTTTAACCACCTTTGGCGCTTCTTGTAGCGCAGTAAAAGAAAGCATTGTAAATACTAAGAACGAACCTAAAAAGATCTGTAATGTTTTCATAATTAAATACTTTAAATTAATTGTAGTATAAAGCTACAAGTTAATTCTAAAGTTTTTTTTAAGGAATTCTAAAGAAATAATCAAGTAACATTTATTTATGAATTCTCTTGAAAAAGTATGGAAAATATGTGTTGATTGTTTTCAAATTTATAAGTCATTTTGTAACCGTATAAATCACAAATTTTCTGAACGATGGAAAGTCCTAAACCTGTTGACTTAAAGTTATTCTTTTCGCGATAAAAACGCAGATGTAAATTGTCCGGATTTTTGATTGCAATTTCGCCAGGATTAGAAACAATGATAGAATTGCGGTTGGTGAAGATCACAATGTTTTCATTTTGTAAACTATGTTTGATAGCATTCGAAATCAGATTATTGACAAGCATTTCGGCTAAATACGGATCAATTTTTACTACGAGATTGTCATCGGCAAGATGAACGATATTCTTTATTTCAAGTTCTTTGTAATCCGCTACTTTATCGTTGACAAGTTGAGAGATTGACACTTCTTCAACATTTATAAATTGATGGTTGTCAATTTTAGTGAGGATTGTAATTTTTTTATTTAATTGTTTGAGTCGTTGAATGTCTTTTTGAATAGAACTCACTTGCTGAAATTGCTTATCATTAATTGCGTGCTCATTAATAATATTATCTATTTTGGCTTGTATGATGGCTAAAGGAGTTTGAATTTCGTGCGAAATGTTTTCCGTAAACTGTTTAAGATTTTCATAATCAACCCGTACTTTATTGGTAAGTAGCTTTATTTGTATCTGTAACTCAGAAAATTCAAGAATATCGCTGTCCACTAATTCAATTTGTTCTTTTGATGTTAATGAAAACTCTTTCATCTGATTGATATTGTCAAAAAATGGTTTCCAAATTCGCAGATTCTGACTTTTATTAAAATAGAAAAGGAAAAGAAAAGCAAGTAGAAAAATCGCAATATTAGAGAAGACAATTGCCATAAGTATTTCGTCTGTTTCGACAACTAATGTTCTTATTACAATATGGTAATTGATATTGTTGATTCTTTTATAAGTAGATAATTCTCGAAACAATTCCATTTCATTCTGCGATGGATCAAACAAGATGGTATCTTTAATACTTTCAGGTTGTAAAGAATCTACAATCGTGACTTCGGTAATTGGAGAAAGCGAATATACTATTTTGTGGTCTCTAATGGCATCAGTAATTCGACCTTCTGTAGAATGTAATTCTTCTTCTATTTCTTGTTGAAGAAGGTTGCTAGTATAAAAATACAATGCAATGCAACTTACAAAGGCAAGTAAAATTCCCGTTAGTAAGAATGTTCTAGAAGTCTTTTTTATTAATGTAGTTTTTTTGTGCACTTTATTCATTTTAATCTTCAACAAACTTGTATCCAGTGCCATAGGCGGTTTTAATATACTTAGACCCTTCGGCAGTCAATTTTTTACGGAGATTATTAATATGCACATAAATAAAATCAAAATTGTCGAGTAGGTCACTATCATCACCCCAAAGATGTTCGGCAATTATTTCTTTTGACAAAACGCGGCCTTTATTAGAAACAAAAAATAATAGTAAATCATATTCTTTTCTCGTAAGGACAATCGCTTTGTTGTTAATAAAAGCGGTGCGAGATTTGGTGTCAATTTTTATCTCATGAAATTCTATAACTTCGTCTCCTCCAAATTTTCCTCTTCTCAACACGGCTGTGATTCGTGCGTTGAGTTCGGCAAGATGAAAAGGTTTAGTAATATAATCATCGGCACCCAAATCAAGTCCTAAAAGTTTGTCATCTAGTGAGTTGTTTGCAGATATTATAATTACCCCAGCTGATTTCTTTTCTTTTTTTAATAATTTTAAAACATCTAACCCAGATCCTGAAACAAGATTAATATCCAAAATTATAATATCATAATCATAGATACTTATTTTGTCGATTGCTTCATAATAATCTGAAGCTACTTCACAGATGTTTCCGTCACGGTTAAGATAACTTACGATTGCTTGTTGCAAATCCTTTTCGTCTTCAGCTATTAAATATTTCATTAACTCTCTTTTTAAGGATAAATTTAAATTCCGAATCTAAATATATTCTAAAGTATAACAATTTTACTGTAGTTTTCGTTTTATAGATTCCATCTGGTTCATTGCCGTGTCATATCCAATTTTGAATAAATCTTCAGACTTTTTAAGATTAAACATTCCGTATTTAAAAGAATCTACGATTTCTAGAGCCACGTCACATTTTGATAATCTTGTTTGTACAGTATTATAAATTGCGAGTTGTAGACAGCGCAGACCCACATTGCGCCAACCTACGATATTACTACGTAGCTCGTGCGGACAAAGATTTACACCAATAATCTTTCGCGCATTTTTAAGAAGAGGTTCAATAGGAAGGTTATTTAATAGTCCGCCATCTACATATTTATTGTTGTTGATGGTAACAGATTTATAAATCAATGGCAATGCACATGAAGCAAGTAATACTTCGACGAGATTGGTTCCTTCTGAAATTATTTCAAATTTGCCTGTATTAATATTGGAAATACAAACGTGTAGAGGAATTTTAAGACAACGAAAATCGTTGGTATTAAGGTGATTTGCCAGAAAATCTTTGAGATAAACTTGTTCTGACCTTGAATTATAAAGAAATCGCAGCTTAAAGAGTTTCAAAAAATCACTTTGATGTGTAAGTTTTAAGATTTCGTCTGGAGTATAACCTGCGCAGTATAGTGCGGCAACAACACTTCCAGAACTTACTCCCGAAACGAGATCGGGAAAAATTCCATTTTCAGTTAATGCTTTGAGCACTCCAATATGTGCGGCTCCTCTAGCGCCGCCGCCAGAAAGAACGATTCCAACATTAGCTATCACTCTTAAGATCTTTAAGCTGTTCCATAATATCTTCCATCATTTCCAACTGAATTTGCTGAATTTTCATCAATTCTTCCTGCTGCTGAATAACAAGATGATCCATTTTTTCATGCAATGTTCTGATCTCTAATTCTGCTTTCATATTTATCATATAATCTTGCTTAGAGCGCTCGCGATCTTTGTCTTCCTGTCTATTTTGACTCATCATAATTACGGGCGCTTGAAGAGCTGCGATACATGATAAGATTAAATTTAGAAGTATGAATGGATATGGATCAAAGCCTTTTTCACGAAGAAATATGATATTAATAATCATCCATATTATAATAAAGACGCCAAAGAGCATTATAAACTTCCAGCTTCCGCCAAAAGATGCAACTTTGTCCGCTAGATTTTCTCCAAAAGTATAGGTATTTGTGGCTAGCTCATCTGGCTCCTTGGTGATCAATTCATGATTGGTCATACTCTTCAAAACATCTTTTTCTAATTCCGAAAGTTCACCCGCTTCTTTGAGCAAGTAATTTTCGAGATATTTTTGTCTATAACGGTTTAATTCAGATATAGCAATAGTACTATCTCTATCAAAATCAGGATGTTCTTCTTTGATAAGTCTAAAGATTGAATCTCTGATGTTAGTGCCCAAAACGATTTCATCTTTGGGAAATTCCAAATTAGAAATTGAACTTTTGTAATTTTCCATAGGTCGGCTTCTTTTTACTTTTTAATTACTTTTAGAATAATAGGTAGGACGATCAAAAGTAACGGCAGAGCGAAAATCAATCCTCCAATTACCGCGATAGCGAGCGGCTGATGTAGCTGCGCACCCGCACCAATACCCAGAGCGAGTGGACAGAGCGCCATAATAGCCGCAAAAGCAGTCATTAGTTTAGGACGCAATCGTGCCGCAATTGCATATTCTATTTTTTCAATATGAGATACCGAAGTGTCACTTTCTAAATATTGTCTGTAGGTAAAGATGGAATTCTCACCAATAATACCTACAATCATAATAATACCAGTATAACTTCCGACATTTAGCGCTGTGCCCGTTACATATAAACTTAGTAGACATCCAGCAACACCCAATACTGCAATAACAATGATTGCCAATGCGATTTTAATTCTTCTAAATAAAAATAAAATTACCACAAAAACTAACAATACAGCCGAAATTAATATCATCATTAATTCTTTGAATGCTTTTTGCTGCTCTTGATATGCGCCACCGTATTCTATAGAATACCCAGCGGGAAGTGAAATATTTTTTGTCAAATGAGCTTGGACCTCTTTCAAGGTAGATCCAAGATCTCTATTGTTAAGTCTCGCGGTTATCACACCCATAGATTTCTGATTTTCTCTATTAATCTCTGGCACACCTTTACCGATGGTTATAGTTGCAACACTACTTATTGGAATACTAGATCCTGTGGGTAGCAATATTGATGCATTTTTGAGATTTTCTACCGACGTTTTCTGTGCATCGGGATAGAGAAGTCTGATATCGATAATTTGTTCTTTGTCAATTATAGTACTCACAACAACACCTTCAATCTGGGTTTGTAGTTGTAATTGAAAGTCGTTAACTGTGAGACCTAATTGCGAGAGCATCGGGACATTTGGTATAATCGATAGAGTAGGGCCGGCGACAATCAAACCATCATTGACGTCTGCAGTACCGGGCACTTTTTCTAATTCGTTCGCAATTTTTTTCGACAGTAATTCTAAAGTTTTCGAATCATCGCCAAATACTTTTACTTCAATTGGCTGTACTGAACTCATCAAATCTCCTAACATATCTCCAATAACTTGACCAAAATCAACCGTAAGTTGTGGAACGCTTTTCTCTATTCTTGTTCGAATCTCATCAGAAACGGCAGTAGTAGTATTGCTTCGATTGTCTTTCAGCTTTATTAGATAATCTCCACGATTGGGTTCTGTAATAAAAAATCCCATCTGAGTTCCCAATCTTGACGAATAAGCTTCGACCTCGGGCTGAGTATCAAGAATATTATTTACCAACTGCAGCATTCTATCTGTTTCCTCTAAGGTGGTACCAGGCGGGCTATTAAAATCTAAGACAATGCTGCCTTCGTCCATTTCGGGCAGAAACCCTGAGGATAATCGCGATGGAATTACTATAATTATTAGTACACAAAAAGCCATAAACACAAAGCCAACCACAGGTTTCTGCAGTACATTATGAATCCATTTTGTCTTTACTGGAGGTTTCTCTTGGAGCGGCTTATCTGGGGTAAAAACAATTGATAATACTGGAACTAATAACCATGTGACAACAAATGAGGAGGCGAGAGCGATAATCATACTAAAAGCCATTACTTTAAAATACGCACCTGCAACTCCAGTCATTAAAATAAACGGAATAAATATCACTAATGTGCTTAGAGAAGAGCCAAGCATTGCAGGAAGTAAATGAGAGATAGCTTCATGCGAAGCCCAAATCACGGATTCTTTGTGATTTTCTTCACGAATCTTATGAATCTGTTCTATTACAATAACCACATCGTCTATCATCAGACCAATCGCCGCTGCTATCGCACCGAGCGTCATGATATTAAAAGTATAACCTACAAGGTCAAGAACGATTAAGGTTAGCGATAATGACAATGGAATAGTAAAAAGCACCACCAAGCTAGCCGAAAAAGATCTCAAAAATACAATTACAACAATCAGCGCCAAAGCCAGTCCAATCCACAAAACATCCTTAATACTGGCGATACTCGTATTTACAAAGTCCGCTTGTTTGTAATAGGGTTTTAAATAAACTCCTTTGGGTAGCGTTTTCTGTAACTCAATAACCTTGCTTTCTATGATATTATTAACATCAATTAAGTTGGCATTGGGTTGTTTTATTATTGCAATCAGAGGTACATTCTTTCCGTTTGCACGAATTTTTTGATATTCTTTAACCTCATTAACTTCGATATCCGCAATGTCTTTTAGCTTGATAAGCCTTGAAGGGCTGTTGATTACAACCAAATTTTGCAAATCGTTTATGTCATCAACAGCGTTATCTGTAAGGGTAAGATACATCCGATTGTAGTCGCTAATATATCCGTTGGACAGCAAGAGATTTGAATTTACAATTGCATTTTGAACTGTGGTAACAGAAATCCCTAGTGATTTTAAAATGTCTGGTTTGAGCACAACTTGATATTCTTTGTCTTTGCCACCAATGATACTCACATCAGATACTCCTGTTGTAGCGGCGAGAACCGGTTTTACTCGATATTTGGCAATCTTCTTCAAATCTACTTGCGACAATTTATCGCCCTCTAGCGAATAACCCATTACAGGTAATATTGAGGGATTCATTTTCTCAACAGAAAAGACAGTATTAGGAAGTAAGCTGCTCTTCGATTGATTGATAAAGGATTCAATCTGACTTTTGGCAGTATTAATATCTACATTCCAATCAAGGTAAACTGAAATTTCGCAACTTCCTCTAGAGGTTGTACTGCGTATATATTGCAGTCCTTCGGTCCGTCTAAGCATGTTTTCAAGCGGAACAGTTACTGTGCTCATCATCTTATCTACAGGCTGCTGTCCGGCATCGGCAATTACTTTAATTTTCGGAAAAGTAATGTCCGGAAATAGTCCAGTTTTTAAATTCGAATAGGAGAAAAAGCCACCCAATAGTAGCAAGACAGCAATTGCCAGTAAAGGAAATTTCAAAGAATGAGCTATATGTTTCATTTCCTTCGTATTGAAATTATTGTCGAATCTTGCATTTGGTAACCACCTTCGAGAACGATGAGGTCATTTAGTTTTATTCCGTTGCCACTAATTTGGACCGTAGTGTCATTTTCTAATAATGGAATTACATTCTGCTTTACTGCAATTGAGTCTTTCTCAATCTTAAATATCCAATATTCTGTAAGCAACTCGTTGGTTTGCAATGCTTTTTTAGGAATGGTCATCGCATTTTTTGCTTCTTTATAAAGAATTCGAACCTGTACATTTAAGTTTTCCGGCAGATTTGCTTGTGGCAAAGAAATTATATAAATCTGTGACTGCGCAACAGCATCAATAGAAGGTAAAGAGCCAGTAATTTTTGAGGTAATTTTCTCGCCATTTTGCAACATTATTTCGCAATCAGATCCGATTTGTACCACATTATTGTATTCATATGGCACATTTACTTGCACCACAAGCGAACTTGGCTGTACGACCGTTGCCAAAATATCTCCTTCAGCAACATAATCATTATCAGTAATATTCAACACCGAAATAACACCCGAGGCATTACTTCTTATACCAATTGGATTTATAAATTTCCGCAAAGAACTATCAATTTTTACCGCAGCTTTTAAGGCATCTTGTTCTTTTGTTCGGACAGTTGCAAAACTTTGAGCAGTACCGATTTTTTCACCAATTTTAAAATTCATTCTCGAGATATATCCTGTAACATTACTTCGGATATTTTCTTTACGCTGGTAAACGGCAACCCCGTTAAAAGTCAAATATTGCTTCACATCTCCTTCAGCGATTACTGTAGTGCTAACTTCAACGGCGGCTTTGTGACTGTTTTCTAGCGCCACTTCTTTCTTGCAGGAAGCCATTGACAGCAAGAGAGATCCACTTAAAAGAGTTTTCGCAATTGTCACTTTAAAATTTACCATTGTAAGTAGTTTAATTGACTTTGCAAAAGCCAATGATTAGTTTGAGTCTGTAGCTTTGTGTAAACACTCATTCTATAATTCTGCATTAGGCTGAGGTACTCGACAATAGATATCTGTCCTTGCACGAGTTTTCCTTTATAAATTTCGAGAATTTGTTCGTATTTTTTTTCTTGTATTTCCAATAATTGTATAGCCTTATCATTGTCGACAATTTGACGATTTAGGTTTTCCAAATTATTTTTGCGCTGAATAGCGGAATTCAGTTTGTAAGTTGTTAAATTTTCAATTCTCAAACGATTTTGTTCGGCGTTTACTTTTCGCTGATGCCCATCGTAAATCGGAATACTCAATCGAACTCCAGTGCTAGCGCCAATTTTTCTGTACATATCATTTACTTCAACCGCATTTATTCCTGCATTTCCATAAAAGCTGACTTGGGCTTTATACTGATTTTCAAAAACTTTCTGATTCGCTACAAGTTGCAAACTATCGTTTTCAAATTTCTTTTCGTAAAACGATAAGTCTTTAAATATTAATTTAGTAATGTATGGTATCTCAACTTTATTTATTGACTCATTTGCTAGTCCACTTATAGTCTGCAAAGCACTAATAGAAGTTTTCAAACTGTTTTCTACTTGCTGCCGTTCTATGTTTTTGCTCTCAATATCGAGTTGCAACAGCAGATAATCACTCTGCAATAAAATACCTTTTCTCACTAATAATTCCACCACTTTAAGACGGTTGTCAAAGTCTAAAATTGTATTTTTTATAAAATCTTCTTGCAGTTGCAATTGGTAAATTGCGATATAAGAATCAGTAATATTTTTCACTAAATTATTTCGAAAATCTTCAGAATTTAAAGTAATAGTATTATTTTGAAGTTGATTTTGCAGCAGCAAATTATCTGTGATTGTCCGATTAAAAAGATTTTTAGTAATATTAATCTGAGCTGAATATAAACCTCCATTTGTAATTCCGGCGTCGTATCCATAAGCATTTGTCGAAGGTGTAGTGGTGATTTCAATCGCTTTTCCATTGCTGTCAAAGAAAGGTGCAACTAGCACTTCAGAGGTAGCGTTTACTAAAAACCCTGCATTCTGCGCTTTGATAATCCGACTTTGCAAAGCTCCCAATAAAACTAAATTTGCCGATTCCTTAATAGAAGCGGAATTTTTTTGAGCTTGACTCAAGAAATACGGCAAGTCGTATTTCTGCGCAAAGATTATCGCAGTAAATAACAATAGAAGAACCGTAAAAAATTTAGTTTTAAGCATATTTGTCCTTTAGTTAAAGCTTTTCAAAAAGAATTCAGGCGAAATATCTTCATTTAGGTGTAAATCTAAAACCGAAATCTAAAGTTTTTTTAAAGTAGTAATCATCCTTTGCAATAGAATATTTCTTCATTTTTGTTCGCCTTGTGGTTTGTTATTGCGAGAGAATCTGGAAAGTTCAAAAAATTTTATTGTAGCTCCATAACAAC
>CBDUDY010000014.1:0-24513 GCA_965366055.1 uncultured bacterium | reverse complement strand
CGAAATTTTGCCTCGGGCTTTTTCATACGCTTTTTCAGAAAAACCGTAAGGTACGCCAATTACAAATACCAAAGTTTTCAAACCATCATTCATTTTCTTTTGCAATTCGACCGAAAATCCTACGCTGCTAAAACTTTTCCCGTTTTCATCTAGTAAAATTAAATGATCCGTAGGCGATAACTTCGAAAGTAATAATTCGCCCTCCTTTTCTTTTTGTTGCGCTTCACTTAAATTTTTGACATTTTTTATATCTGGAATAATTTCCAAATCAAATTTCACATAAAATGACAGCCTTTTGGTATAATCGTCAATTAGTGTTTGCAGCGATTTATTGTCGGTTTTTCCAATGGCGATGAGTTTTATATTCATAAAAGGTTGTTTGAAATTTTTGCAAAAGTATAAAAAGGATGAATGATTTCTGAAAGAATTTTGTCGAAGGTGGAACTATTTACTACTTTATTTGAAGCTAATCCTGCTTTCCATTGCAAGCTTTTTTGCCATAAGCAATTTTTGTACGCATCATAAAGAGCTTCCGTTGGTCGCTTTTTTGCTGCAACAAAAAATTAGCTTCTGCCTGCAAAAGGCTTTCCAATACAATCAGGGCTAATGCGTTTTCGTTCTTTTAGAGGTTTATTTCTAGAAAGATGTTAATACTATCTTTAAGCGGATCATCTCCATTCACGGAAAGATATTGGGTTCGATATTTTTGTAGTATTTTAGCAAATCAAACAAGAATTATGATTTCACAGCAACAATTTGAGCACGAGTTAGATCTGATAATAGCCAACGGAATTCGCGAAGATGTTGGGGATGGCGACCACAGTTCCCTCGCTTGTATTCCAGCCGAAGCTCAAGGAAAAGCAAAATTGCTCGTAAAAGACGAAGGAATTATTGCTGGTGTTGAGTTTGCGAGAAAGCTATTAAAATATGTCGATTCAGATCTAAAAATGGAAATTTTTATTGAAGATGGAACGCATGTAAAATATGGCGATGTTGTGTTTCACATAGAAGGAAGATCTCAATCTATCTTAAAAGCTGAAAGACTATTGCTCAATTCTATGCAAAGAATGTCTGCAATTGCAACCAAAACTAATTTTTTTGTTGAACTTCTAAAAGGTACTCAAACGAAAATTTTAGATACTAGAAAAACTACTCCAGGAATTCGGGCTATAGAAAAATGGGCAGTAAAAATTGGTGGTGGAGAAAATCACCGCTTTGCGTTGTATGATATGGTAATGCTAAAAGATAATCATATTGATTTTGCTGGCGGAATTGGCAAAGCAATCGAAAAAACAAAACAATATCTTTTAGATAAAAATCTAGATCTCAAGATTATTGTAGAAGCGAGAGATTTGGAAGAAGTACAGCAAATTCTAGCTGCTGGTGGCGTTTATAGAATTCTGCTTGATAACTTTGATTACGATATGACTAGGGAAGCAGTTGCATTAATAGGAGATCAGAGTCTAACTGAATCGTCTGGAAATATCAACGAAAATACTGTTCGTGGATATGCCGAATGTGGCGTAGATGCAATTTCATCTGGAGCATTAACGCACTCTGTCTATAACATGGACTTGAGTTTAAAAGCAATTTAAAAAAAGTACTTTGTCACAAGAAATAGAAGAACAATTAGAGAAAATACCTGTAGTACGAAGCATCGCAAAGTATTTTAAGACAATAGAACTTCCTGGTTTGCAAGGACTGACTTTGTATGAATTACTTGAAATTTATATTTTAGGTATTATAGAAAATACAGTTACCTACAAGGCTGGCTCTATTGCGTTCAGTTTCTTTATGGCGCTTTTTCCATTTGCATTATTTATTTTAAATCTAATACCATTCATTCCGATAGAGGGATTTCAACAAGATTTTCTAAAATTTGTCGAAGAAAGTGTCCCTCCAAATACTTACGGCGCTATTGAATCTATCGTAAATGATATTTTGAATAATAGTTATCAAGGACTTCTTTCTACGGGTTTCTTACTATCCATATTCTTAATGGCAAACGGATTAAATTCGATTTTAGGAGGATTTGAAACTTCACAACATGTTATTATCAAAAGAGGATTTTTTAGACAATATTTCATCGCTGTCGGAATGTCGCTTCTAATTTCGTTAATCCTAATTGTAACGGTTGCGGCAATTGTAGTTTTCGAAGTCTTTATCAGAAGTATTCACTTGCAGGACGTAATACGCGTCAATATTGACTTAATCGTAATTGTCCGATACATATTTGTTATTCTGATGCTCCTTATTACTACATCAATTCTGTTTAAATTCGGAACAACTCGCACAGGGAAAAGATCATTTATATCAGTAGGATCTGTTTTTACAACAATTCTAGTAATTGTTACCTCATATGTCTTTGCTGTTTGGGTGGTAGATTTTTCTCAGTACAATGAGCTTTATGGGTCCATAGGGACACTTTTGGTTGTGATGTTTTATATTTGGATAAACTGTATGATCCTTCTACTAGGTTTTGAACTGAATGCAGCCATAAATACTGCTAAAAGGAAAAAACTTTTCACATAACGTTTTTGTAGTGAGTTTTTTGCTATTTTTATAAATGCATCTAAAATTCATAATTATGTTCCGTTTTTCTACCTTAATTACGCTTCTTTTATTTATCTCTTTAACTTTTGCACAAAAGAGCACAGTTGTAGGGCATTGGAAAACGATCGATGATAAGACAGGTAAAGCGCTGTCAATCATAAAAATTTACGAAAAGAACGATGTCTTCTACGGGAAAGTGATTGATGTTTTAGACCCTAAAGGAAAAACAAGAGTTTGTGAAAAATGTCCGGGTGAAGATAAAGGAAAACCTTTTATAGGACTTGTAGTAATGAAAGGTCTCAAAAAACATGGAAAGGAATATTCGGGAGGTAAAATTTTAGACCCATTAAATGGCGATTTTTATCAATGCTATATAACTTTGGAAAACGAAGATAAACTTAAAGTTCGTGGCTATATTGGTTTTGCAATCTTTGGTAGAACACAATATTGGTATCGTGCAGACGAATAGAAACTGAAAAATCAACATACAAGGCTATATGAAAATTATAAGCGATACGGTATCTTTGTGATTCATGCAAAAAACAATCAATGCATTATTTTGTTGAAGTTATCATCCCACTCTCATTAGCGAAAACCTTTACTTATCAAGTTTCTGAAACTGAATACAATTTCATTCAGCCCGGAATGCGAATAGCTGTGCCATTTGGAAAAACAAAAACATATACTGCTTTGGCACTTTCCAAGCACAATCTTAAACCACAAGATTACGATCCAAAAGAAATAATTGAAATCCTTGATGAGACGCCGAAGGTCACAGATATTCAATTGAAGCATTGGCAATGGATTTCCAAATATTATATGTGTGCCATTGGCGATGTATATCGCACGGCAATCCCCTCTTCACTATTATTAGAAGGAGAAACTATAGTGACACTTTCTCCCGAAATTTCCGTTGATGATTCAGAGCTTTCAGATCACGAATTCTTGGTTTACGAGGCACTTCAGCAACAACCTAGCCTCCGCATTGACGAAATTATTGCTATTCTCAATAAGAGAGATATCTTTCCTGTCATCCAAAGTTTGGTGACTAAGAAAATTGTGATCGTGGGAGAGCGCATCGTTGAAAGATATAAAGCCAAAAAAACAAAGTATGTCCGCATGGGTGCAGAGTTTGCAGATTCAAACGGGTTGTCCACATTAATGACTGAGTTGAGCAAATCTGCAAAACAGCGAGATGCCGTGATGACCTATTTTAAACTTACAGCTGGAAACACTAGTCCAATCAAAGCAAAGTTACTTTCGGAAGTTGGGGATATAAGTGCAGCAATTATAAAAGCACTTGTAGATAAGGGGGTTTTCGAAATCTATTACCTACAAGAAGATCGTGTAATTTTTGCCGACTCTACTTTAAAAGCGCCGTTGTTGAGTGAAGTTCAAAATAAAGCTTTTACAGAAATTCAGAATTCATTTAAGGATAAAAATGTCTGTCTTTTGCACGGAGTTACAGGAAGTGGAAAGACCGAAATTTATATTAGGTTGATACAGGATTATTTAGACCAAGATAAATCTGTGTTGTATCTTTTGCCAGAAATCGCGCTCACAACACAGCTTGTTTCGCGTCTTGTGAAGCATTTTGGTAACAAGGTGGCGGTCTTCCATTCAAAATACAGCAATAATGAGCGTGTTGAGGTTTGGAGACAGGTTTTAGAATCTTCGGCTGTAGCCAAAGTTGTTATAGGTGCGCGATCTGCATTGTTTCTCCCGTTCAAAGATTTGGGTTTTATCATTATTGACGAAGAGCATGAGCAAATGTTTAAGCAACAAGAGCCTGCGCCAAGATACAATGCTAGAGATGCTGCAATAGTTTTGGCAAATATGCATCAGTCAAAAGTTCTTTTAGGATCGGCAACCCCAAGTGTAGAAAGTTATTACAATACGCAAATTGATAAATATGGTCTTGTAAATATTACCGAGCGCTTCGGAGAAGTACAAATGCCAAAAATTGAGATTGTCGATTTAAAAGATAAGTATTATAGAAAGGCTATGAATGGTCATTTTAGCGATACTCTTTTAGAATATATTCAAAATAGCCTTGATGCGGCTGAACAGGTAATTCTTTTTCAAAATCGAAGAGGATATTCTCCAGTAATGGAATGTATGACTTGCGGTCATGTTCCACAATGCAGGCAATGCGATGTAAGTTTAACCTACCACAAAGTTCACAATCATCTAAGATGTCATTATTGCGGTTTTACTATTGCGAAACCTATAAGTTGTCATAATTGCAGCAGTCCGCATCTTACTACCAAAGGTTTCGGAACTGAGCAAGTGCAATTGGAGCTAAAAGAATTATTTCCAGACGCAAAAGTGGCTCGTATGGATCAAGATACGACCAAAGGCAAGTTTGGTTTTGATAAATTAATTGACAGTTTTCAAAATCGAGAGTATGATATACTGGTTGGAACTCAAATGGTTGCCAAAGGTCTTGATTTTGCAAATGTAAGTCTAGTTGGAATAATGAATGCCGATAATATGCTTTATCATCCAGATTTTCGCGCTTTCGAAAGAAGTTATCAAATGATGGTGCAAGTTGCTGGTCGTTCAGGTAGATCTCAGAAGCAAGGAAATGTAGTTATTCAAACCTATAATCCTAAACATGCGATTATTGGCCAGGTGGTTGCAAGTGATTATGTGGGAATGTATACTGATCAGCTTTATGACCGGAAGATTTTTAATTATCCTCCGTATTTTAGATTAATTCGATTCACACTAAAGCACCGAGATTTCGAGAAATTGAGAGAAGGTTCGAAGTGGTTGTTTCAAGTGCTTACGCAAAATCTTTCCATACCAATTTTAGGGCCAGAAGAGCCAGCAATTAATAGGATTCGAAATGAGTATTTAAGAACAATACTTATCAAAGTACCGGCTAATTATTCTTTAGAAAAAGTAAAGATTGCTTTAGAAAAAATTTTGAAAAGTTTTGAAGCAGTAGCGCAATATCGCTCTATAAAAGTAATTGTCAATGTTGATCCTTAGATTACTACTCACTTGCTAAAGCGGCAACCAAATTATCTTTTTTATTTCTGCTTAAAGGAATTTTTGATGAACCGATTTCAGCAAATTTGCTATTAAATCGCTCCACTTTTTCTATATTAATAATGTAGGATTTATGAACTCGGATAAAGCGTGTTTCTGGCAAATCTTCTTGAAAAGCTTTCATTGTCGAGAGAACAAGGTGAGTCGCATCTTCTGTAACAACTTTTACGTAATCTCCAAATGCCTCTATCCACTTAATTTTGGAAGTATATATTTTTAGCTTTTTAAGATTAGTTTTGATAAAAATATGATCTCCCTCAACTTCACTTCCATCGCGTTTCATTGAATGAAATTCAACAGCTCTTTTTACTGCCGCATCAAACCGTGCTACAGTTATTGGTTTTTGCAAATAATCTGTCGCATCATAATCAAAAGCTTTTACAGCGTATTCTGCTTTTGAGGTTATAAAAATAATTTGCGGTTTTTCTTTTAATCCGTCAATAAATGCGAATCCATTGATTACTGGCATTTCTATATCTAGAAAAATCAAATCTACTTTTTGTGTGGTAATACAACTTCTAGCTTCTATAGCATTAGAGAATTCTCCAACTAATTGGAGATTAGCGTGACTATTGGCCAGTTTTGCTACGACAATTCGCTGTATAGAACTATCGTCCACAATGACACAATTTAATTTCATAGCTTAAATTTTCTACATGTTAGTAATAACGAATATAAGGTTTATTTCTTTTCTATTCATCGTTAATAGGTTATTTTTGCAGTTCAACAATAATAGTAGATTTATTATTGTACATCTAAAAAAAATGATTACTTTTGCAGTCATTTTTAAATAATCTAAAAATATTTTTTATGAATCATTATGAAACTGTTTTCATTTTAAATCCCGTTTTATCTGACACACAGGTAAAGGAAACAGTAAGCAAATTTGAAGATTTTCTTACGTCACGCGGAGCTGAAATGGTATCTAAAGAGGATTGGGGCCTGAAAAAAATGGCTTACGAAATCCAAAACAAAAAAAGTGGTTTTTACCACCTATTCGAATTTAACGTTCCAGGAGAAGTTTTGATTGCTTTCGAAACTGAATTCAGACGTGATGAGAGAGTAATGCGTTTTCTAACAGTAAGTTTAGACAAACATGCAATCTCATGGGCGGAAAGAAGAAGAACTAAATTAAAAGCAGCAAAAGCGTAATTATCATGGCAACTTTACAACAATCGGCTTCAGGGAAAAAAGACGGGGATATCAGATATCTTACGCCTTTAAATATTGAGACAAATAAAGCAAAAAAATACTGTCGTTTCAAAAAATCAGGTATCAAGTATATCGATTATAAAGACGCAGATTTCCTTTTGAAATTTGTAAACGAACAAGGAAAAATTCTTCCTCGTCGTTTGACTGGAACTTCATTGAAGTTTCAAAGAAAAGTGTCTGTAGCTGTAAAAAGAGCAAGACATTTAGCTTTAATGCCATACGTGGCGGATTTACTTAAATAATAAATTAATTAGGATTGTTGTCTCGATAGTAATCGGGACTAACTTTCTATTGAAAAGGACAACAATATGGAACTTATATTAAAACAAGACGTACAGAACTTAGGTTTTAAAGATGACGTAGTATCTGTGAAAGCAGGTTACGGACGTAACTTTTTAATCCCACAAGGTTTTGCTGCAATGGCAACTCCTTCAGCTAAGAAAGTATTGGCTGAAAACCTAAGACAAAAAGCTCATAAAGAAGCTAAAGTAATCGCTGATGCTAATGTAGTAGCAGAGAAACTTAAAGCTATTGAGATTAAAATCAGTGCGAAATCAGGTGGTGAAAAACTTTTTGGATCTATCACAAATATTGACATCGCTGAAGCTCTTGCTAAAGGTGGTGAATCTATCGATAGAAAATTCATTACTTCAGGTATCATCAAACGTACAGGTAAATATACTGCTAGCGTAAGATTACACCGTGATGTAATTATTGAATTACCTTACGAAGTTGTTGCAGAACAATAGTAGTTACTGCATTATTTATATAGAAAGTCCCGATGAAAGTCGGGATTTTTTTTGTTTAAATTCGTACATTACAATATCAAACTTTTTAACTTTTCTAGAATGAAATATGCAAGATTAACCAAAGAACAATTTGATGAACTTCATCCAGAATTTGCTAACTTCTTGGCGACTCAATCTATCGACAAGAAGGAATGGGACGAAATAAAAATTAATAAGCCTGAAGTTGCCGAACAAGAATTAGACATTTTTTCTGATCTCATTTGGGAAGGTGTTTTAGCTAGAGCAGAATATTTAGAGCATTTTGCAAAAGCTTATATCTTTCTTTTTGAATGTACAGCAACTGAAGTGCACTCAATAGTTTTGAAAGCGCAAGACGAAACTGTAGATTTTCTATCAAAAGATGGATTGCAATGGCTTAGCGACAATATGTTTACGGATAATGTCGAAATAAAGATGGGTAAGAAAGACTTTGGAGATCAAAGATCTGAGTCAATTTTTAGCTTGATTCAGCAAGGCGCTTTCTTAAGTGACGGTCATCTTTATAAACAGATTAAAACTATAATTGAATCGTAATTTAGAAAAAGATATTCTAAATTTATATTCTAATTTTCTCCTCTTTTTATAACCTAAAATGTTTTCTGTTATGGATGTCAAAGTACAAATTGAAGAGTTGCGCAAGTCTCTTAATGAACATAATTACAATTATTATGCATTAGATGCTCCCACGATATCTGATAAGGATTTTGACCTAAAACTCAAGGAACTGCAAGCTTTGGAAGAAAAGCATCCAGAGTTTTTTGACGAAAATTCGCCCACACAGCGAGTTGGTGGTGTGGTTACAAAAAACTTTGCGACAACTGTACATGAAAAAAGGATGTACTCTCTAGATAATTCTTATTCTAAAGAAGATGTTTTAGAGTGGCAGAAACGAGTACAGAAATCTTTGGGGATTGAAGATTTAGAATTTGTATGCGAACTTAAGTACGATGGTGCTTCGATAAGTATTATATATGAAGATGGAAAACTCAAGCGCGCTATAACTAGAGGTGATGGTTATAAAGGCGATGAGGTTACTAATAATATTAGAACTATAAAAAGCGTCCCATTAAATACTGCAACTAAAATTTCTTTACAGAATTTTGAAGTACGAGGAGAAATCATTCTTCCTTTTGCAGGTTTCGAAAAGATGAATAATGATCTAATCGAAATTGGCGAGACTCCTTATGCAAATCCGCGTAATACTGCTTCCGGTAGTTTGAAATTGCAGGATAGCGCAATTGTTGCACAAAGACCTTTGGAATGTCTTATCTATTCATTAGCCTCTGATGAATCGCAATTAAAAAGTCACTTTGAAGCATTGGAGGTGGCGCGTGAAATGGGTTTTAAAGTTCCCAATCAATCTCGTCTAGTTAAAAATATTGATGATGTCTTTGAATTCATAGCCTATTGGGATATTCATAGACACGATTTGCCTTATGAAACTGATGGTGTTGTGATAAAAGTGAACAGTATTTATTATCAAGAAGAATTAGGCTTTACAGCCAAAAGTCCAAGATGGGCTATTGCATATAAGTTTGAAACAGAACGTGCTTCAACACTTCTAAATGAAATTACCTATCAAGTGGGAAGAACCGGAGCCATAACTCCTGTTGCAAACCTAGAAGCTGTTCAACTTGCTGGAACTGTCGTAAGACGTGCTTCTCTTCACAACGCAGACCAGATAGAGAGGCTTGATATTCGTGAAAAAGATACTGTGTTTGTAGAAAAAGGCGGAGAGATTATCCCGAAAATAATAGGGGTCGATTTAGATTTGAGGCCAGCGGATTCTAAACCTACAAACTACATCACAAACTGTCCCGAATGCCAGACGCCCTTGGTCAGGAAAGAAGGAGAGGCTCAGCACTACTGTCCCAATTTTTATGGTTGTCCTCCTCAAGTTGCTGGTCGAATTCAGCACTATATTTCGCGCAAAGCGATGGATATTGATGGAATTGGAAGTGAAACTATTACTCTTCTTTATCAAAATAGTTTAATTCAGAATTATGCTGATTTATACGATCTTACAGTAGAACAAATTCTGCCTCTCGAGCGAATGGCTCAGAAATCTGCAGAAAATATTATTAACGGAATTGAGAATTCTAAAAATGTGCCATTTGAGCGTGTATTATTCGGATTGGGAATTCGATACGTTGGTGAGACCGTAGCAAAAAAACTGGTTAAGCATTACAAAAATATTGACGCTTTAGCTAACGCTTCTTTTGAAGACTTAGTCTTGGTGGATGAAATTGGGGAACGCATCGCATCAAGTATTATTCAATTTTTTGCAAACGCAGAAAATAGAATTATAATTGATCGCTTAAAAAGCTATGGAGTTCAGCTAGAGATGCTAGAAAGTGAAAGCAATATCGTTTCAGATATTTTTATTGGCAAAAGTTTTGTAGTTTCGGGTGTGTTTACAAATTTTTCTAGAGATGAATTAAAGCTTGAAATAGAAAAAAATGGAGGAAAAAATGTTGGAAGTATTTCTGCAAAGACTGATTATGTTGTAGCAGGTGAAAATATGGGTCCAGCAAAATTAGAAAAAGCCGTCAAATTAAATATCACCATTTTAAGCGAGCAAGATTTTATAAATTTAATAGATGCAAGATAGTCGTCCTTCATTATATGCATACATTACCACGAGTATCTGCGTGCTAATATTTTACGTGCTGAAATGGGAAAATTTAATAACGGTAGTAAAACCCGTAATTGTACCTGCTATTTATTACTACTACGTTCAAACAACAAAAACTAAAATTAACATTGAATTTACAATTGCAGTCTGGCTCTTTTTTATTGCTGATATGATAGAAATAGTTGATGCTGCGGCAGGAATTTACTTGATTATGGCTTGCAGTTTGACAAGTTATATCATAATGTTCCGCTTTGCAATTCTTGATAATATTAAATTAGAATTTAGTTGGAAATCATCCTTACTATCAATAACTGTCGTAGTCATAATTGCTATATTAAGCGGTCAAATTATAAATCAAACTCATACAGAACACACGATATTCTTTTACTTTTTTGTTCTCTATACATTAATTGTACTTAGTATGTTTGGTTATGCTATTTTAAGATTAATTTCAAAAAATGACGCATCTTCAAAATTGTTTATACTAATGGTTGCAACGATGCTAGTTTCAGATTTTTTATTCGCATCTAATAAGTATATTCTTTACTATATGCCGCGGGCTATCTTAAGTTTTGTGGCGCAATTTACTTCATACTATTTTATGGTTGAATACTTCAACAAACGCGGATTTGCAAAGAGCCGAATAGAAAGATAACAGCAAAATATTGGTCGTAAATGGAAAAGTCTAAATCTTCTTTCAATCTATTTCTAACTATAGCATTTTTTATTGTAGTAATAGTTGATCTTTATGGAGAGTATACCAATAATATCAACATTGTTTATGGTGCGAAACCTTTCATTACAATATTGATAATAGTTATGTATTGGTTTCGATCATCTGTTAGAGATGGGATTTTTATATGGAGTCTATTCTTCTGTTTAGCAAGCTCAGTTTTATTCATACCAGATAATGCTGACACATTGTTGTGGGGTGTCACAATATTTGCTGTTCATCGCTTATTCTTAATAGCATTTCTTGGTAATTTATTGCATCATAAAAACTTTTTGTCGATTGGGATAGCCATGCTTCCCATCCTGTTTATATTCTTTTATTTAGTTTATATTAATGTTGATTTAAACTATATTTCGCTGCTAGTTTTTTCTATAAACAATATTTTATTATCATTATTTGGCGGTATAATTATTGCAAATTATATGATGAAAAATGAAAATAATAATACGTGGCTTCTTATTAGCGCTTTAATGTTTATAGCCTTACAGATGATCGTATATATCGAGAAATTTTATTTAATTGAATTTTCTCCTAGAATATTGAGGCCAACTGCAATAGTATTTTTCTCTAGTGCACTATTTACGCTACTTCGAGGGGTAGTCTCACAAGAGCGTCTAAACCGTGATGCTTCTGCCGGTTCCCGCTAGTTTTGTATCATTATCTAGATAAAAGTCAATCCGTCCTAAATTAAGTCCAAAACAGCCAGTTTGATTAACTAGAACTTCTTTTCCAATTGCATTTTCTAGAATTGTAGGTTTTTTTAGAAACGTATGAGTATGTCCGCCAATGATTAAATCAATATCCTGAGTTAAGGCAGCTAATTTCACGTCAGATATTTTTTGTAGATCGTTGTTGTATTTATATCCAAGGTGAGACAAAGCAATTATAATATCGCATTTTTCCACTTCTTTTAGTTGCTTTACAATGTCTTGAGAAATTTCTACTGGATCTAAGTAGACAGTTTCTTTGTACATCAAGGGATCAACAAGACCTGCTAATTCTATCCCTAGGCCAAAAACTCCAACTTTTATCCCGCCTTTGTTATAAACTTTATATGGTTTTACTAATCCTGCCAAATTAGTTTTACTAAAATCGTAATTTGCAGAAATAAAGTCAAAAGTTGCATTTGGCAATTGTGCATAAAAACCTTCAATTCCGTTGTCAAAATCGTGATTACCTAATGTAGCGGCATCATATTTCATCATCGACATTAATTTAAATTCAATTTCTCCACCATAATAGTTAAAGTACGGAGTTCCTTGAAAGATGTCTCCAGCATCAAGTAGTAAAACATTTGGATTTTCTATGCGAATATTTTCTATCAATGCTGCACGACGAGCTACGCCACCCATATTTGGATTACGCGGATCTGTAGCCGGAAATGGGTCGACGTGACTGTGAACATCATTAGTATGAAGTACTGTTAAATGTCTTTTGGGTGCCGAAGTAAAACTGCTTAATGACATTCCGCCAGCTAAAAATGCAGAACCTGCAACTGTATTCTGAATAAAGTCTCTTCTTTTCATCTTAATTGTCTCTACTTTATTGTTGTTTTATTCTAATATCAGTAAGAACGGGAATAGTATCCTGTTCTTTAAAATAATCAATCATAATATTTCGTAATTTATAATCGATGTCCAAGTTATTAATTGATTTTTTAAAGAAATACATTCTGTCTCCACCAGTTATTAGATAATCTGAAGTAGCTACATAATAGTTTCTAGAAAGTTCAAATGGCTTTCCGCCGATTAGAATCTCTTGAGGTTTATTGCTTTTATCAATTGTAAAAGTCATTCCTGCAAGTGGATGTGCTTTCTTCTCCGAAATTATGTAAGCGATCATTTCTAGAATAGCGCTTCCAGGTAATTCTGCCACTATTACTTTATTTTCAAAAGGCATTAATTCAAATGCTGTTCTTGTTGTTACGTCGCCTTTAGGCAAAATTGACCTAATTCCGCCGAGATTTAAAAGCACCAAATCGACATTTTTAGACGTTCTAGCTTTAAAAATTCTGTTAGCATGATCTAGAGTTGCATCTGCCATTAGGTTCCCAACGGTTGTCTGCCATACGCCAGATTTGTCTAATGTTTCAGGAGCAAAAGCAAGTACTGTACTTAAGTCCTTATCGATATGCTCTCTATAGGGATTAATATATTTTTCTATAGTGAGGTCAGATTTTAAGGTATCTGTTATGGGAATTTCTACTCCTTTTATGGCACTTATATAATGCTTTTGTTCATTACAAGAAACCGTTAGAATAAAAGTTAAGATTAAACCAATTTGTGACCACTTATTGGCATACTTTTTTAGTTTTGACACTGAATGTGATGCGAATTTCATTAAATTTGTTTTTTAAGTAAAAGTACTATGTTTCTAGATTATCTCAAGGGTTTTGTGATAAAAAAAGCAATTGACAAATCGCTCTCCGCAGATGTTGTCGCCACAGATGTACATAAAATTAAGACTGTTGGAATTGTAGTAGATCAAACATTTTTGAATTTCATACCAAGGCTAAAGCAGAATTTACTTGCTTACGGTATTAAGGACGATACTATTGAAATAATTGTTCGTAATTCAAATTTGAAGGCAGAGAATGTCGACAAATACGATACTTTTAATGCTTCGATGGTAACTTGGAACGGAGCATTTTTAGAGTCACCAATAAAAAAATTTATAGAAAAGGATTTTGATTTACTTATCAGTTATTATGATCAGGAAAAACCGGTCTTAATGCTGGTTTCAAGTTTGTCAAGAGCGAGTTTTAAAGTTGGCTTTTCTTCAATTGATAAAAGAATTAATAATTTGATTATAGATGCTAGTGCGGCAGATTATTCTATTTTCGATCAAGAATTATTTAAATATTTAAAAATATTAAACACAATTTAAATGCAGAAATTAATTGGAACCGGTGTGGCTCTTATAACACCTTTTAAAAGCGATTTTTCTATAGATACTGAAGCGCTTTCAAAAATCGTACAATATCAAATTGATAATGGTGTAGATTATCTTGTTGTATTGGGAACTACAGCTGAAAGTGCTACTCTAAATTGTGAAGAGCGTCAACTGGTTATTGATACAATTGTAAAAGCAAATGCAGGACAATTACCGTTAGTTTTGGGTGTTGGTGGTAATAATACTGCGGCTTTGGTGGAAGAACTTCAAACTTCAAATTTCTCAGCTTTTGCGGCAATTCTTTCGGTTTCACCATATTATAACAAACCTACTCAAGAAGGTATTTACCAGCATTTCAAAGCGATTGCTACTGCATCACCTTTACCTGTTATTCTGTATAATGTTCCTGGTAGAACGGCTAGCAATATGCTTCCTCAAACTGTGATCAGACTTGCAAAGGATTTTGATAATATCGTAGCTATAAAAGAAGCAGCTGGCGACATCGTGCAAGCCATGAAAATTATTGAAGGTAAACCAAAAGATTTTTTAGTAATATCAGGTGATGATATGATTACTTTACCAATGATATTGGCTGGTGGATCGGGAGTAATCTCTGTAATAGGAGAAGGTTTTCCTAAAATATTTTCTGAAATGGTGCGTTTAGGTTTAAATAAAAATGTTGAAGCAGCTTTCAAACTACATTATAAAATTGCACGATGCATCGACTTTATTTTTGAACAGGGAAATCCTGCAGGTATCAAAGAAGTGTTTAAGGCATTGGGTTTATGCGAGAATGTAGTGCGACTTCCTTTAGTTTGTGTTGATGAAGAATTGTCTCAGAAAATACAAAAATTCGTTAAAGAAACGTCAGTATAGTACATCTAAAACTTCAATTTTTCCGCATTAAAAAAAATGTTTTTCGGTAAGTAATTAATAACTAAATTTGCATTCGCTTAATACAAACATTTTCAACTTGTATTTAGAGCAAAATCTAAAATTAAAAATGACAAAACTTCTATCTTCCTTGCTAGTTATAGTGCTTTTTAGCTCTTGCGGCCAGTACCAAAAAGTTCTCAAAGCAAATGAAATCAGGCCAAAGTATGATATGGCTAAAAAAATGTATGAGGATAAAAAGTATTCAAAAGCAATTAGACTTTTTGAGCAATTAGCGCCTGCATATAGAGGGAAACCCGAAGCAGCTGATATGTACATGATGTACGGTCAGTCATTTTATAAAACTAAACAGTATTTTGCGGCAGGATATCAGTTTGATAATTTTGCAACATCATATCCAAGACATGAAAGGGCAGCAGAAGCATCGTTTTTGGCTGCAAAATCATATTCTAAACTATCGCCAGTATACTCACTTGATCAAACAGATACGGATAAAGCTATTGATAAATTTCAAAATTTTATTGATAGATATCCTTCGTCAGAGTATATTGATGAAGCTAACGTAAATGTTAAAGCGCTACGTGAAAAAGTTGAAAAAAAGGTTTTTGAGGTAGCAAAAGGATATCATAAAATTTTAGATTATAAAGCTGCAATTGTAGCTTTAGACAACTTTGTTGCAGATTATCCAGGAACACCTTATAAGGAAGAAGCTTTATTCTACAAATTTGATTCGGCATATCTACTAGCAATGAATAGTGTTGAGTCTAAGAAAGAAGAGCGATTAAATTCGGCAAAAGTAGCTTACCGATCTTTAGTTAAGTTTAAAGAAGATACAGTATATAAAGAAGAGGCGGCAAAGATGCTGTCAAAAATAGATTCGGAGTTAAAACAATTTTCAAAATAAAAAAAGTCATGGATTTAAAAAAGACAAATGCACCTGTGAATACAATTACATACGACAAAACTGTAATTGAGGAGCCAACAGGCAATGTATATGAGGCGATAACAATTATGGCTAAAAGAGCAAATCAAATTAACTCTGAAATTAAAAAGGAATTAACAGAAAAGTTGGAAGAATTTGCAACTTATAATGATAGTCTTGAAGAAATTTTCGAAAATAAAGAACAGATCGAAGTTTCGAAGTTTTACGAAAAATTACCAAAACCGCATGCTTTAGCAGTGCAAGAATGGCTAGAAGGTAGAATCTACCACCGCGATTCTACTAATGAATAGATACTAAAATGTCAATTTTAAGGGATAAAAACATTCTTCTGGGTGTCTCAGCTGGGATTGCTGCCTATAAGACAGCCAGTTTAGTAAGACTCTTTATAAAAGCAGGTGCTCATGTACAAGTTGTGATGACACCTGCTAGTAAAGATTTTGTAACGCCCTTAACGCTCTCAACATTATCAAAAAATCCTGTATATTCTACTTTTTATGATAGTGAAGATGAGAATGCTGTTTGGAATAACCACGTAGAAATAGCCCTCTGGGCAGATTTTATGGTTGTTGCTCCAGCAACTGCAAACACGATGGCAAAGATGGTTTCTGGCGCCTGCGATAATCTTCTTATCGCCACTTATCTTTCTGCAAAATGTCCTGTATATGTGGCTCCAGCGATGGATCTTGATATGTATAAGCATCCGTCAACAATCCATAGTCTAAAATCACTATCTTCTTTTGGCAATCATGTAATTCCGGCAGAATCTGGAGAACTCGCTAGTGGTCTTTCTGGAGAAGGTAGAATGGCTGAGCCAGAAAATATTGTTGATTTCATTAGCAAACACTTAGAGGGACAATTACCACTTCTAAATAAAAAATTCCTAATAACCGCTGGTCCCACCTATGAAGCAATTGATCCAGTACGTTTTATTGGAAATCACTCCTCAGGAAAAATGGGTTTCGAAATTGCCGAAGCTGCCGCTAATTTGGGTGCTCAAGTAGTTTTAGTCTCAGGTCCAACAAATTGTACTGTTCATAATACTTTAATTAAGCTTGTTTCCGTTGTATCTGCGCAGGACATGTATAATGTTTGTCATCAATATTTTACCGAAGCTGACGTAATGATTGCCTCCGCAGCCGTTGCAGATTACAGACCTAAGATAGTTGCCGAACAAAAGATTAAAAAACAAGATGATACTTTAACAATTGAACTAGTTAAAAATAAGGATATTCTGCAATCACTTGGATTGATAAAACAAAAACAGTTTTTAGTTGGTTTTGCTTTAGAAACTGAAAATGAAATCGAGAATGCAAAGGCAAAAATCAAGAAAAAAAACTTAGATTTGATTGTTTTAAATTCTCTTCAAGATGCCGGTGCGGGTTTTGGAGGAAACACAAATAAAGTCACCTTTATAGATAAGGAAAGTAATGTAGAATCGATGCCCCTGAAATCGAAGGAGGAAGTTGCAATTGATTTGATAGACAAAATAATAGACAATATATTATGAATAAATTCTTTTTAGCACTATTTTCATTATTTCTCTTCTCGGCTCAGGGGCAACAACTTAATTGCGTTGTGACTGTAAATTCTGATAAACTAGGAAATGCAGATACGCAGACCTTCAAAACTTTGGAAACTGCTCTGACAGAATTTATGAATAATACTGACTGGACTGGAGAGAATGTGTCTCGACAGGAGCGTATTAATTGCTCAGTATTTATAAACCTAAGCTCGTACAATTCTGACGCTTTTACAGGTACAATTCAAATACAATCAGCGCGACCTGTTTTCAATTCTACTTATTCTAGCCCGATATTTAATTATAATGATAAAGACTTTGATTTCAGATATGTAGCATTCGAGAATTTAACTTTCAATCCGAACTCGTACGATTCAAATTTAATTTCAATTTTAGCCTACTATAGTTATATTATGATTGGTTTGGACGCTGATACATTTAAAATGGAAGGTGGAAAAGCACATCTTGATAAAGCTCTAAATGTTGCAATTGTGGCACAACAAGGTGGAAGTAAAGGATGGAGTCAAGCTGATGGAAATCAGAATAGATATTTTTTGATTAATGATCTTGTTTCTCCAAGTTATAAACCGTTTAGATCTGCAATGTACAAATATCATTATGAAGGCTTAGATTTAATGAATCAAGATCTAAAGGCTGCAAAGATAGCGGTAAAAGAATCTATATTCACATTAGGACAGCTTCATCAAGTAAGACCAAATGCTTTCTTGACGAGAGTATTTTTCGACGCTAAATCAGATGAAATAATTTCGATATTTTCGGGTGGTCCATCAATTCCGGTAGCTGATTTAATTGAGCAACTCAACAAAGTTTCTCCATTAAATGCTAGCAAATGGAGTCAGGTAAAATTGTAATTCATAAAAAAAATATCATTAATAAAACCAGCCAATGATAAGCTCGCTATCTATTGAAAACTTTGCATTGATCGACAAAATGTCGGTCAATTTTTTTGATGGTTTTTCAACTATGACGGGCGAAACTGGTGCTGGAAAATCAATTTTGCTAGGTGCGCTCGGACTTGTTTTGGGCAAAAGAGCAGATCTTACTGTTCTAAAAAACAAAGAGCAAAAATGCATTATCGAAGCAGGATTTAGTTTAAAAGGATACAATCTGCAAAACTTTTTCGTTGAGAATGATCTTGATTATGAAGAAAATACTACTATACGTAGAGAGATTTTACCTTCTGGAAAATCCAGAGCTTTTGTTAATGATAGTCTTGTAAATTTAAATGAACTACAGCAACTTGGATCTTTCTTGGTTGATATTCATTCGCAAAATGAAACAAGGGAATTATCAGAAGAAGAATTTCAGTTTAGAATTATTGATGCTATTGCGGATAATAATTTTAAATTACAGTCTTTTTCAAAACTTTTAAGAATTTATAAATCAGCCAAAAAGAAACAACTTGAGTTGAGAGAATCTTTGGCCACAGCCTTAAAAGAGCAAGATTATAACACCTTTCTTTTTGATGAACTATATGCAGCTCAATTAAAGGCTGGACAGCAAGAAACGCTGGAAAGTGATTTCGAAAAATTGAGTAATGTCGAGTTTATAAGTGAAGTTCTAAAAAAAGCTGAAAATCTTTCTGGAGATGAACAGGTGGGAATATTAAATAGTTTAAAAGATATCCGAAGTTCTTTTCAAAAAATTTCTGGTTTTGGAATAGAGTACAAGCAGATATTCGAAAGAATTGATAGCAGCCTAATTGAGCTTGATGATGTCTTCGCAGAAGTTGAGCAGCTTCAAGAAGGTTTATCGGCAGATCCTGAGCAACTTGATAACACGAATCAGAAATTACAATTAATTTACAACCTACAAAAAAAACATCAAGTTTCTACAGTAGAGGAATTGTTGAATATTCAGGAGGAACTGGATCAGAAGGTAGTTTCTGTTTCAGATCTTGAAAGCACTATTGCCAAGCAAGACATCGAAATTGCAAACGCTGAAAGTGATTTGGACGCTCTCTCAACAGAAATTCACGATGCAAGAATTGATGCACTTCCAAAATTAACTGCAAAACTTACTTCAATATTGGAATTGCTAGGAATGCCTCATGTTCGATTTAATATCGAATTAATTCCCCTTGAAAAATATGTCAACAATGGGAAGGAAGAATTAAGATTTCTATTCTCTGCAAATAAAGGGACGGATTTTGGTCTTCTAAGAAAAGTAGCGTCAGGGGGTGAATTGTCGAGAATTATGCTTGCCGTAAAAGCAATATTAGCACAGTATTCCAATTTGCCAACGATAATATTTGATGAGATTGATACAGGTGTTTCTGGAGAAATAGCAAATAAAATGGGATTAATAATGCAGGAGATGAGTTTGCATATGCAAGTATTGTCAATAACGCATTTACCGCAGATCGCCGCAAAAGGAAAACATCACTATAAAGTTTATAAAGAAACTGAAAATGATAGTACTACTTCTAATCTTGTTATGCTAACAAAAGAGGAGCGGGTGAGTGAAATAGCGCAGATGCTATCTGGAGCAGATATTTCTTCCTCAGCTTTAAAGCATGCAAAAGAATTGTTGAATTAGATTATTATTTTATATTTTTAAGCCTTGCTAAAAGCTCCTCATTTAAGAGTTGATTTTAGGAAGATTTTATTTTTTGAATTGAACGAATTAATATATTAGATTATGATTATTGAACCAAGAATGAGAGGTTTTATTTGCACTACATCACATCCAGAAGGCTGTGCGCAAAATGTAAAAAACCAGATAGATTACGTAAAATCTAAAGGAACTATTGATGGACCTAAAAAAGTTTTAGTAATTGGAGCTTCAACTGGTTTTGGATTATCTTCAAGAATTACTAGTGCATTTGGTTCAAATGCTTCCACTATTGGAGTTTTCTTCGAAAAACCTCCAGCAGAGGGGAAGCCAGCTTCTCCGGGATGGTATAATTCGGCAGCTTTTGAAAAGGAAGCGCATAATGCAGGATTATATGCAAAAAGTATTAATGGAGATGCTTTCTCTGACGATATCAAAAAGCAAACAATGGATCTAATTAGAGCTGACCTTGGTCAAGTTGATCTTATAATATATAGTTTGGCTTCACCAGTTCGTATGCACCCAAAAACAGGTGTTTTGCATCGTTCAGTTTTAAAACCAATTGGAGAAAAATTCTCAAATAAGACCGTTGATTTTCATACTGGAAAGGTAAGCGAAGTCTCGATCGAACCGTGCAGCGAGGAAGATATAGAAAATACAGTTGCCGTAATGGGAGGTGAAGACTGGGCGATGTGGATTGACGCATTAAAAGAAGCTGATTTACTTGCGCCATCAGTTAAAACGGTTGCTTATTCTTATATAGGGCCCTCTGTTACGGAAGCAGTTTATAGAAAAGGAACAATAGGTAGAGCAAAAGACCATCTGGAAGCAACTGCTTTTACAATTTCAAATTCGTTAAATTCTATAAAAGGTCAAGCATTTGTTTCGGTAAATAAAGCATTAGTTACTCAAGCGAGTTCTGCAATTCCTGTTATTCCGCTATATATTTCTTTGTTGTACAAAACGATGAAGGAAGCTGGTACTCACGAAGGTACTATCGAGCAAATTCAGCGTTTATTTGCAGATAAACTTTATAATGGTTCTGCAGTTCCTGTTGACGAGAAAGGTTTGATCCGTATTGATGATTTAGAAATGGATAAAGATGTGCAGGAAAAAGTAGCCAAGCTATGGGAAACCGCAGATACTGATAATCTTGATCAAATAGGTGATCTTGAAGGATACAGGAAAGATTTTTACAATCTTTTTGGATTTGATTTTGATGGCGTAGATTATTCTAAAGAGAGCAATGAGATGCTGCAAATTCCAAGCATAAAATAAAAAAATAATTTTTATAACTATATTAAATAGAAATGACCTGTGCGGAAAGCATCAGGTCATTTTTTTTTATAATTGTTAAGAGTTTTCTTTAATTTATAATATAGCTTTGTGAAATATCTTAGTATTTAATATAATGAATGAAATTTATTATTCTTTAATTATTCCCGTTTACAATAGACCTGATGAAGTAGATGAATTACTTCAAAGTTTATCAGAAAGTACCTTTAATGCTCCTTTTGAAGTTATAATAGTGGAGGATGGATCTACAATTTCTTGTGAAGCAGTCGTGGAAAAATTTGGCGAAAGCCTAAATATCTCGTATTATTTTAAAGATAATTCTGGTCCTGGTGACTCTCGCAATTATGGAATGAAGCGTGCTAAAGGAAATTATTTTATAATATTCGATTCAGATTGTATTATCCCAAAGCAATATCTAAACGAAGTTCATGCAGAATTAAGTCGAGAATTTTGCCATTGTTTTGGAGGAGCAGATAGAGCTTTAGATTCATTTTCTGATGTGCAGAAGGCCATTAATTTTGCGATGACTTCGTTTCTTACTACTGGCGGAGTGCGAGGAGGATCGGAAAAGATAAACAAATTTCAGCCCCGAAGTTTCAATATGGGATTGTCTAAAAAAGCATTTGAACTGAGCGGAGGTTTTGGAAAAATTCATCCGGGCGAAGATCCAGATTTAACAATGCGTTTGTGGGATCTTGGATTGCAGACTAGATTGTTTCCCACAGCCTATGTATTTCACAAACGAAGAATAGATTGGAGGAAATTTTCTCTTCAAGTTTCAAAATTTGGGATGGTGCGTCCGATTTTAAATTCGTGGTTTCCAAAATATAATAAATTGACCTATTTTTTTCCAACATTTTTTATTCTAGGATTTTATTGTTCGATTCTTCTAATACTTTTGGGTATATTTTGGACAGCGTCTCTTTATCTAATTTATTTTTTAGCTATTCTAATTGTCGCGACAGCGCAAACTAAAAATATTAAAATTGGATTCTATTCAGTATTTGCAGTTTTTAAACAGATGCATGGATATGGGTTTGGATTTTTAAAATCGTATTGGAATATTATTTTACTGAAGAAGGATCCAAAAGAAGTTTTCCCTAACTTATTTTTTTAAATGATAACATTATGACAAAAATAATTGGACTTACCGGAGGGATTGGAAGCGGAAAAAGTACAGTTGCTCGATTTATCGAAAGTAAAGGAATTCCAGTTTACATCGCTGATGATGAAGCCAGGAAACTTACAGATTCAATCGAAGTAAAAGATGCAATTGTTGCTACATTTGGTAGAAAAATTCTCACTAATGGAATAATAGATCGTCAGATTTTATCCGAAATTGTCTTTAATAATGCAGAAAATTTAGAAAAACTAAATTCGATAATTCACCCTGCAGTGCGCGAAAATTTCACAAATTGGCTTAATTTATATTCAAATTACGATTATATAGTTAAGGAAGCTGCTATTTTATTCGAGAGCGGCAGCTATAAATATTGTGACATAATTGTGTCTGTAGAGGCTCCTCAGGAAGTTAGAATTCAACGCGTTATCAAAAGAGATGGTGCTTCTCGAGAAGAAGTAGAAGCAAGGATGCGCAATCAATGGACCGATGAAATGCGTGCAGAAAAGAGTGATTTTGTGATTCTTAACCTCGATATTGAAGATATGAAATTGCAAGTTGAAAAATTTCTTAAAAAGCTACCGAAATTGCAATAATGTACTTTTACGTTAATGTTTGGTTAATGTAAATGTACACCAATTGTTAAAAAGCTAATTTTGTGGAGATGAATAGGTTTTTTTTTCGCTTGCTAGTGCTTTTAATGAGTTTGTCCTTAATAGGAATTATTCTTGTACAGGTTTATTGGTTTAATTCTTCCTTCAAAAACAATGAAGAGCAGTTTGGATTTCACGTGCGCCAAGTGATTGGAAATGTTGCGGAAAAAATTCAAAAACAAGAAGCTTATAGTTTTTTGAATAAATATGAAAAGCTGAAGGATAGTATCGGGAAAGATCCTCAGAAAAGTGACTTACTGGAATTTTACTATGTCCAAAAGAATAATGTTACTAATGAAACAATTATTTATTCCAACAGTATCATTTCGGAAGATTACAATATTTCATCATCGTTCTTTGACAAAAAACTTGATAGCGTAAAAAGTCGAAATTTTTCTTCGAAACGTATTACTGAAGTTTATAATAATAATCCTGTCGATAATACAGGTATTAGCACTAGTCTTAAACCAGACACTAAAATTGAAAAGATTGGTAATGTAGATATTCTGCAAAATGCGCAGTTTGAAATATCTTTTAGAGACGTTGCTTCTGCAATGCCTATTCAAGAGCGTATTTCAAAAGAAAGGTTGCAGCGTTTATTAGAGAATGAATTGGATGAATATGGTGTTCACACTCCGTTTGAATACGGAATTTATAATAATGGTCTTGCCACCAAAATAAGATCAGATAAATTTAAAAACTCAGCTGAGTCAACATTTTCAACACCAATTTTTACTGATAATGAAGGTCAAAGTAAATATAATTTACTGGTAAGTTTTCCTCAGAAAAAGAAATTTCTTTTTTCAGATCTAATAGGAATCACCATACTTTCTATAATATTTACACTAATAATTATTATAGCATATAGTAGTGCCCTTAATCAGTTAATAAAACAACGTCAGATTTCAGAAATCAAGACCGACTTTATAAACAATATGACACATGAGTTTAAAACTCCAATTGCAACTATAAACCTTGCACTTGATGCGATAAAGAATCCGAAAGTTGTAGATGATCCTCAGAAGATTGCTCGCTATTTGCAGATGATTCGAGATGAAAATAAACGAATGCATGCTCAAGTTGAAAACGTTTTACGTATTTCTAAGCTTGAACGCAAAGAGTTAGAAATTGCAAAAGAATCAAGCGATATACATGATATGATTGAAGATGCGATTGAGCATGTAAATTTAATTATAGAAGATCGAGGTGGAAAGATCGTCACTCACTTAGACGCAACAAGAAGAACAGTATTGCTTAATGATATGCATTTTACGAACGTCTTGGTTAATGTCTTAGATAATGCAATAAAATATACAGTTGGAATACCGTTAATTGAAGTTTTTACAGAAAATGTAAAAGACTTTGTTATTATCAAAATTAAAGATAATGGTGCCGGAATGTCGAAGATTGCCCAGAAAAGAATTTTCGAAAAGTTTTATAGAGAGCATACTGGTGACTTACATAACGTGAAAGGTCACGGATTAGGTCTGGCATATGTTAAGAAAATAGTTGAAGATCACAATGGACACATATCTGTGGAAAGTGAAAAAGGAAAAGGCAGCACATTTATAATAAAATTACCCCTAATAAATTAATTATGGAAACTGAAAACAAAAAAATATTACTAGTAGAAGATGATCAGAA
>CBDUDY010000013.1:0-25118 GCA_965366055.1 uncultured bacterium | reverse complement strand
TAATTGGTAATGATGCATTACTTTCTGGAGTTGATGTGATAAATGACCGATCTCGAACTTCGCAAACTATCAATATCCTTGGACAATTTTCGATTGCAGCTCAAGTTGGAGATACTCTGATATTTCACTCAACAGATTTTGTTACGAAGAAAATCCGCCTTAAAGAAGCTGATTTTGCAAATTCAAATTTCCAAGTCTTTCTTTATAAAAAAATTGAAGAATTGGAGGAAGTGGTAATTTCGAATAATGTTCAGCCGGTTCTTAACTCAAAAGATGTTATTGGTCTTCAAAATTACAAAAGCTTTAAAAGTGGCCTGAATAATCCTCATATGTACACGGCTAAAATTCAAGATGGACCAGACTTATTCAAAATCGTTAGCCTCGTTGGTGAGCTGCTAAAAAAACCTAAGGACGATGTTGCGCCCGCAAAACCCATGATACCCTTTAAGCAATTTGTAATCGCTTCCTACGACAAAGAATATCTCAAAAAGACATTTAATCTGGAGGAAGATGATGTTGCACTATTTCTTGAATTTTGTGAGGCGGATGTAAAGGCGCATGCGGTAAAAGAAAGTGAAGACAAATTGGGGCTGCTGGAGTTGTTGATTAGGAAGAATGAGGAGTTTAAGAGGTTGGAAAAGGATTAGGGTTTAAAAATATTTAAAATTCACTTTCATTGTCGGGAGAATTGCTGAAATACTTTATATAATATTTCGCACTCTAATTCCCGTCCAATTTTTCAATTTCTTTCTTAACTTCATCAATTAACTGTTTTTCAGTTGGCAAATAGAGTTGATATTTACTGGCGATAATAGTGTTATTGTTTTCGGGCAATGAAAATTTTACAACTGCATCATTCTTATCGGTGCACAATAAAATACCTATTGTCGGATTTTCAAAGCTTTGCTTTTCGACTCGGTCGTAGTAGTTCACATACATTTGCAACTGCCCAATATTTTGATGCGTCAGTTTAGTGGTTTTTATTTCTATAATTACAAAGCACTGTAATAAACGGTTATAAAAAACTAAATCCACAAAGAATTCATCTCCTTCTATATGTATTCTTTTTTGCCGAGCTACGAATGAAAATCCATTGCCCAATTCTAAAATAAATTCCTTGAGATGGGTAATTATTGAAGTTTCAAAATCCTTTTCATAATACGCAGATTCATTACGCAAACCTAAAAATTCCAAAACCATGGGATCTTTAATAATCTCTTTGACATCTGTGGGTAATTTCTCTGAGCGAGCAATTGCCAATACTGATTGCACATCATTAGTTAACAATAATCGCTCAAATAATTGGCTATTAACCTGTCGCTCTAGTTGTCTCGCTGACCAATTATTTTTTTCAGTTTCGGCAATGTAAAATTCTTTTTTTTCGAGATTATCAATGCTTAATAAGGTTTTATAATGAGTCCAACTGAATTGCGTCCGCAGTGCGGACGCAATTGGGAAAGCTCTATAAAATTGCCTGTTCCTTTCCAGTTGGCGAACTGAAAAACCAGAACCAAATTGTGGTTGAAAAACGTCTGAAATAGATTTAAGCAAAAATTTTCCATACTCCGCACGGTCTTGACCTTGCTGCTCTTCTTCAAAAATTTTCTTACCAATTTGCCAATACATTAGCATCCGCTCAGTATCCACACTTCGAATTGCTTTTACCTGAGCATTAGCAATAATCGTTTGTATTTGCGCAATTAAATCTTTCTTTAATTCCATCTTGCCATCTTTTATTACATGCTTTCTAAAAATCGTTCTCAACTTTTGCCAACTTAAAAGTACAAATTTTTACCTTATGTTTTTTTTATAAGTAGCTGTCAAAACAAATACAAAAAGATTTATCTACGATGTTTGTAATATTCCCAAAATAAAAAATGGAACAAAAAGACAAATCTTTTTGTTCCATTTTACGTGACCTCGGAGGGGTTCGAACCCCCAACCATCAGAGCCGAAATCTGATATTCTATCCAGTTGAACTACGAGGCCATTTTACTATAAAGTAAAAACTACATTAATAGCTTTTTTACTATCGTAGAGATCATCTTTCCATCTGCGCGACCAGCAAGTTCTGCCGAAGCTAGCCCCATCACTTTTCCCATAGATGCCATTCCTGAAGCATCGTTATCGGCAATAATTTTTGAAACAATTGCCGAGACTTCTTCTTCTGACAATTGAGCAGGTAAAAACTTTTCGATTACTGCAGCTTGAAGCAGTTCTGGCTCTGCAAGATCTTCACGGCCTTGTTCTGTAAAAATAGCAGCGCTGTCTTTGCGTTGTTTTACCAGTCTCTGTAGTAATTTTATTTCTTCGTCTTGCGACAATTCTTCTTTTGAACCTGTTTCTGTTTGCGCCATCAATAAAGCTGACTTAATAGCTCTTAAAGATTCCAATGCAACAGTATCTTTTGCTCTCATGGCGATTTTAATCTCGTCCATGATAATTACTTGTAGGCTCATTTTCTTGTTTTTTAAGTGCGACAAAGTTAAAAAATTAACCCGAAAGTTCAATACAAAACTTTCGGGTTAGGGCATATTAAATCTGGTTAGAAATTTAATCTACATTATCGTGCAAAAATGAATTATTCGATCTTAGTTGAGGGTCTTGATTGCTATCCATTCCAATGGATGTACGTGATGCACTATTATGATCTCTGTTAGAATGCAAATCGATACCTGAACGTTTGTAAGCAGGTTCTTTTTCCAATTCCTCTAATCTTGAACTCACATTGTTGAATTTATAATTAAAATCTTTCAACTTTCTACGGCGTTCGTCGGCACGTAACCTTAGAGTTTCTTCGATACTCATGTCCATAGGATCTAAAGTCTCATATATCTCTGTAGTCATTGCTTGTTTTTGAGGCACTTCCTGAACCGCAACTTTTTTTAAAGTAAGACTCATCTCTATAGATTCCTCTTCTTCCTTTACCTCAATTTTAGCCTGAGGTTGTGTAAGTTCATTCTCAATCTTCATATAATCTTCTAGAGAATATTTTATAACTCCAGATTCACTTGCTTCCGAAACAGGAACTAATTCTACAGCTTCTTTTACTTCCATTCTTTTTACTTCTTCTGGAAGGTCAAAAAGCAGAGATTCATTGTATGAAGTTGATTTTGTAATGGGCATATCAAAAGTAAACGCCTTGGCAGTTTCTCTTGTTACCATTTCTGGCTCTATTACTTTAATGTCTTTTGTCTCATTAGTAATAAAGTAAAAATCCTCTTCTTCTTGCTGAATTTCTGGCGAAACGATTTCGAATGTTACTTCAAGATTTTTAATGAATTCTGACGTTGGAACAATGTCCATTTCAAATTCGTTTTTAGCAACAGCTATTGCTTCCTCAAGACTGTATATAACTTTCGGCTCGGCAGTTGGCGTTTCTTTGTCAAAATCAAAAGCCGAGATTACATTTTTTGGTGATAAATCGTGCATTAATTTTTGCTCACCATCCAATGAATGAATAATTTTTTTAGGTTCAGTATTTACAATTTCACCTTGCTGCTCAATATTAAAACCTGTCGCAATAATTGTTACTGCAATTGAATCTCCTAAAGTTTCGTCTTCACCAACACCCATAATAATATTGGCATTGTGACCTGCTTCGATTTGGATATGATCATTAATTTCTCCTATCTCATCGATCGTAATTTCATTTGTCCCAGAAACAATTAAAAGCAACACGTTTTTGGCACCTGTAATTTTATTATCATTCAATAACGGAGAATCCAACGCAGAAACGATTGCCTCTTTCGCACGGTTTTCACCAAGTGCAATTGCAGATCCCATTATTGCTGTACCACTATTAGAAAGTACAGTCTTTGCATCACGTAAATCAACGTTTTGAGTATAGTGATGTGTAATTACTTCGGCGATTCCTCTTGAGGCTGTTGCCAAAACTTCGTCCGCTTTCGAGAATCCCGCTTTAAAACCAAGATTTCCATAAACTTCACGAAGCTTATTATTATTTATAACAATAAGAGAATCTACTTGATTTCTTAATTTTTCTACACCTATCAGCGCTTGCTGTTGTCTCACTTTCCCTTCAAACTGAAAAGGAATCGTTACAATTCCAACCGTAAGAATATCTCTTTCCTTTGCGAGTTGAGCAATTACTGGAGCAGCACCTGTCCCTGTACCACCACCCATTCCGGCAGTAATAAAAACCATTTTGGTGTTACTATCTAGCATTTTTTCAATCTCTGCAATACTTTCAATAGCAGATTGCTGACCAACGTCTGGGTTTGCTCCAGCGCCCAAACCTTCGGTAAGGTTTACACCTAATTGAATTTTATTTGGCACTGTACTACTTGCCAAAGCCTGAGAATCTGTATTACAAACTATAAAATCTACACCTTTTATTCCCTGCTTAAACATGTGATTGATTGCGTTGCTTCCTCCGCCTCCTACACCTATTACTTTGATAACATTTGACTGGTTCTTTGGTAAATCAAATGAAATACTTCCAAATTCTGAGTTGCTTATCATATCTATCGGTATTTAATTATTTCTTTTTCTTTTTTTTAAATTTTTATTTATTCAGCTTTGTCGAGGAATTCTTTGATTTTATCCACATATTTATCAAAAAACGAGCGTCTTATTCTTCCTCTTGTCGTCTGATCTTCTTCAAGCTGTTCCTCTTCAATAATTTGTTCTACCACAGGAATTGCAATAGGTGCACGAGCTATAGGTGCTTCAATTATTTCATCTACTACAGGAATATCTTTAATCAAAATTGCAGATTGCGCTCCTGTTCTTTTTATTGTCCCAAAAGATTTATTTTCAAGACTATTTATTACCAGACCTACTGCGGTTGCATATAAAGGACTTGAAATTTCTTCGTCAGAATCTCCAGCCAAATGCTCATTAGGATATCCAATACGAGTGTCCATTCCAGTAATATATTCTACTAATTGTTTTATATGTTTCAGTTCAGCACCGCCGCCTGTAAGGACAATTCCTCCAATTAGCTTTTTACTCTGATCTTCATATCCGTATATTTTAATTTCATTAAAAACTTGCTCGATAATTTCCACAACTCTCGCGTGGATTATTCTTGACAAGTTTTTAAGCGAAATTTCTTTAGGCTCTCTACCTCTTAATCCAGGAATAGAAACAATCTCATTGTCTTTATTTTCGCCAGGCCATGCCGATCCAAATTTTACTTTAAGAAGTTCCGCTTGTTTTTCAATAATGGAGCATCCTTCCTTTATGTCCTCTGTAATAACATTTCCTCCAAAAGGAATTACTGCAGTATGGCGAATGATCCCACCTTTAAAAATCGCTAAATCTGTCGTACCACCACCAATATCAATAAGTGCTACTCCTGCTTCTTTTTCTTCCAAGGACAACACAGCATCTGCGGAAGCCAAAGGCTCTAAAGTTAGTCCCGCGAGCTCAATTCCTGCACTCTGAATACATCTTCCAACATTTCTGATAGAAGAAGCTTGCCCTACGACAACATGAAATTTAGATTCAAGTCTACCACCAGACATTCCAATTGGTTCGTTTGTCTCTGTTTGACCATCAATTTTAAATTCTTGAGGTAAAACATGAATTATTTCTTCGCCAGGTAACATAGCTAATTTGTTAACCTGATCTATTAGTTTCTGAATATCTTCGCCATCAATTACTTCTTCTGGATTACTTCTACTGATGTAATCTGGATGTTGAATACTACGAATGTGCTGACCGGCAATACCAACAACAACATCTTTAATTTTATAGCCCGAAACAGCTTCAGCCTCGGCTACTGCTTGTTGGATGGATTGAATTGTTTGAGTAATATTATTTACTACACCACGTGACACACCTAAACTTTTAGATTTTCCAATCCCTAAAATTTCAAGTTTTCCATATTCATTTTTCTTGCCTATCATGGCAACAATCTTTGTGGTTCCAATGTCTAAACCTACTGCAATGTTTTCATTTTCCATATCCCTTTATTTTGTGCACACTACCTGTTGCGTAAACTTCAGATTAATTTTCTTGTAATAATTTATCGAACTATCAGAAATTGCCTTCTGATAAAAAGCCTTGTAATTATTAAACTTAGCTTCCATATTGATGGTTTTTCCAAATAATATGTCATATTCATAATTTCTTGTCTTCAGAATAACGTCGCCATCGTTCTCTATTCTCATTCCCGTGATGTTTTTCTTCAAAAAATCATCGACGTAAATCATCTTCAAAAGCGTTGCAATTTCCTGCTGATTTTCTGACGTTAATCTTCCAGAAATCATTGGAACTCTCGCTGCATAAATTTCAGAAAGAGGCATCTTACTTCCTTTACTATCAAGGTAGAAAGATGACTCGTCGCCAAAATATCTAGCAATTGGGATACGTTGTGTCACTACTGCTTTTAGTGTCCCATCTATACTCACGAATACTTCTGATTTCTCAATCATATCGTGTTTATTGATGTTTTTTTCCAAGGTATTCAAATCTAATTTATCTTTGTCAATGCTTTTGCCTACTCCACTTTTATCTATCAACAATTTATTAACCATTTCGGTTGTCACCAAAAGGTTGTTATCGCCGACAAATTGAACATCAGTTTTTACGATTTTACGGCTTTCATTTCGCTTTGTTGTAAATGCAAAAAGAAATACCACAAGTCCGATCATTAGAACTAACTGAATATTTTTTCTGTTTATTATTTTCATAATAGTGCCTCTTTAATAGATGATACCATTTCGCCAATATCGCCTGCACCAATAGTAATTACTACTTTACAATTTGCGGCCTTAATCTCTTCAATTAAATTCTCTTTCGAAACTAACTTTTTATTCTTATTTGTCATCTGATCCAATAGCCATTGAGATGTAATTCCGGGCATTGGCAATTCTCTCGCAGGATAAATATCCATCAAAAGAACTTTATCAAATTTTGACAAACTATTTGCAAAATCTACTGCAAAATCTTTAGTTCTACTAAATAAATGCGGTTGAAATACTGCCACTACTTCCGCGGTAGGAAATAATTCTCGTACCGCCTGATGCACAGCATTAATTTCTGTTGGATGATGGGCATAGTCATCGATGTAAATTAAATCCTCTCTTTGAATTTGATACGTAAAACGTCTCTGTATTCCTCTAAAGGATTTTAGAGTTTTTGCAATCTGATCTTCAGAAATTCCGTACTTATAAGCCATTGATAAAGCCATAGTAGCATTCATCAAATTATGTCTTCCTGGAAGTGAAAATGTTAATCCTTTTAAAATTTGATCATCAATTTGAACATCGAAAATATAGGAGCCATTTTCAATTTTTACATTAAAGGCTTTGCAATCAGCAGGTTCATTAACCGATACCGTTTTCCCATTTAATGGCAGACCATCGGCAATAAATAAATTAGATTTGTCTGTAATTTTATCTGCGAATTCACAGAAAGTAGCTTCAATCGCGGCACTATCTCCATATATATCAAGATGATCGGCATCCATTGATGTAATACATGCGATATCTGGATGAAGTTGCAAAAAGGAACGATCAAACTCATCTGCTTCTACAACAGTTACCGTTTTTCCTAATCCGATAAGATTACTATTATAATTTTCCACAACGCCACCCACAAATGCGGTAACATCTACTCCACTTTCAAATAAGATATGCCCAAGAATTGCGGAAGTAGTTGTTTTACCATGTGTACCTGCTACAGCAAAGCAGAAAGTATCTTTTGTAATGATCCCTAATACTTCGGCACGCTTCTTAATAGAAAAATTTCTTTCAAGAAAATAATTCCATTCACTATGATTTTTTGGTACGGCGGGAGTTATTACAACCAATGTTGTTTCTACATAAAATGTTTTTGGAATCTGATTAATATCATCATCAAAATGAATATTGACTCCCAAATCTTGTAGCGCCTTTGTAATTGGCGTCGGATGACGGTCGTAACCAGCAACATTTTTACCTAAGTTTTTGAAATAGCGTGCTAGTGCGCTCATGCCAATGCCGCCGATTCCAATAAAGTAAATATTTTGTATTTGCTTGATATCCATTATTATTTTTTGACGTTGTTTTTAATCAGTTTTTCTATTTCATCCGCTATTCTAGAAGTTGCATCTGGAGTCGCTAGTTTTCTAAAATTTTCACTTATTTTAATTTGAAGGTTTCTATCACCTAGCAAATTTGTAAATACATTCGAAAATTTTGTTTCAAGCTCGGCTTCTTTGATCAGAATAGCTCCTTCCTTTTCTACAATTGCCATCGCATTTTTTGTTTGATGATCTTCGGCAACATTTGGAGAAGGAATAAAAATAGTCGGTTTTCCTGCCAATGCTAGTTCAGAAACTGACGATGCTCCTGCCCTACTTATTATAATATCCGCCGCAGCGTACAATAAATCCATTCTATCCACAAATGAAATTACTTGAATATTTGTACTATCATTATATTGTTTGTAATCTTCCCAATATAGTTTTCCACATTGCCAAATAACTTGTACATCTTGCGCGGCAAAATTCACAGCTTCACTAGCAATTAGTTGGTTGATGCGACGCGCACCTAAACTTCCTCCTAATACTACTACTGTTTTTTTTGACGGATCTAAATTGTAAAACTTTATAGCTTCGTCTCTGTTTTCTCTAACCCTCAATAAGTCTTGACGAACTGGATTTCCAGTAAGCACAACCTTATTTTTATTAAAAAATCTATCTAAATTCTCATAAGCAACACAGATTACATTTGCTCTTTTTCCTAAAATTTTATTCGTAATTCCTGGATAAGAATTTTGCTCCTGAATAACTGTTGGGATTCCTGCAATTCCTGCTACTTGCAATAACGGACCGCTAGCAAAACCTCCAGTACCAATCACAACATCAGGCTTGAAATTGCCAATAATTGTTCGTGCCTTTAATAGACTGCTTAACAACTTTACAGGAAATAAAAGATTATCTGCCGTTATTCTCCGTTGTAAGCCAGCAATCCAAAGACCTACAATCTGATAGCCCTGCTGCGGAACTTTTTGCATTTCCATTTTACCCTTTGCTCCAACAAACAAAAATTCTGCTTGCGGATATCGCATCTTCAATTCATTGGCAATAGCAATTGCCGGGTAGATATGTCCACCGGTACCGCCTCCACTAATTATGAATTTCAGATTTTTCATTTATATTTTATGTAAAACTGCTTTCATAGGATTTGAACTTGTCGCATCCTCGACTGCATAACTTATATTTTCTTTCTCCATTTCTTCCATAGCTGCGTTTTCTCGAGCTATTTGCTGATCAATAAGTGCTTCCATCGTTTCATCACGACGCTGTTTATCGCTTAATATTTCAGCAATCTCTTCATCTTTCTTGGTCACCCCGATGATAATTCCTATCGCGACACATGTCATCCAAATCGAACTTCCACCACTACTAATAAGTGGTAATGTCTGTCCTGTTACTGGAAGAAGTTCAACCGCGACACACATATTGACAAGTGCTTGGAATATTATGGGAAACCCAAGACCTACGACGACTAATTTTCCAAAAAGTGTATTTGCTTTATGAGCCGCGACTATAAATCTAAAAAAGAGCAGTAGGTATAAAAATAATATTGCAGCCCCTCCAATTAGGCCATATTCTTCGACGATAATTGCAAATATAAAGTCTGAAGATGATTGAGGTAGAAAGTTTTTCTGAACACTTTTTCCAGGCCCTAAACCATACCAGCCGCCAGAGGCAATCGCGATCTTTGCTTTTTCTATCTGATAGTCATCTTCGTCTGGCTTATCAGTCACAAAACTATCGATCCTAGACATCCAAGTGTCAACCCTATTCGGGAAAGCATCTGGAAAATTTTTGGCGGTAACAATAAAAATTGTTAGAAAAGTGATTCCCATTGCAACGATAATTGCAATATATTTTAAGGGATATTTACCAACGTACACCAACATCAAAACCATTGCAAACATTAAAGCCGCAGTGGAGAAGTTCGCAGGCAAAATCAACATTATTATGATTCCCACGGGAAGCCACAAATGGATTAGTGATTTGCCAAACGATTGAGGATTAACATTATAATTTGACAAATAACTTGCAACATAAATCATTAAGGCTATGGACGCCGCAGCGGATGTTTGAAATGTAAATCCTACGAAAGGTATTTGCAACCATCTACTAGCATTTGCGCCATCAACCACTTGTCCTCGCAACAAAGTATATAGCAAAAGCGCTGCTACTATTGCCAAAAGACCGATTGATAATCTCTTAAAGTAATTGTATGGCACTCTATGAACTGCAAAAATCATAAAGAAACCAATTGAAATATGAACTGCATGCTTTACTAAAAAGCTAACGGTATTTCCGGTACCTTGATTCATATAAGCCAAATTACTACTCGCACTAAAAACAGGCATAAAAGAAAATAGACCAAGCAGAGCCACAAATGACCAGATGCCTTTATCTCCTTTTAATTTTTGTAATATCGCCTTCATGCTAACGGTAATTTTATATTATTTTCTTTTCTAAAACATTACAGATTTTGAACTGCTTGTTTAAACTGTCTTCCTCTGTCTTCATAATTTTCGAATAAATCGAAACTTGCGCATGCAGGAGATAACAATACTGAATCGCCTTTTTCAGCAATACGCTGCGCCATTTTTACAGCTTCATCCATAGTTGAAACCTCCAACATTACATCGACTATATTTCCAAAGGCATCAATAATTTTACGATTATCAACACCAAGACAAATAATTGCTTTTACTTTCTCATTTACCAACGGCAATAATTCAGCATAATCATTTCCTTTATCAACGCCACCTACGATCCAAACTGTTGGCGCATTCATACTATCAAGGGCAAAGAATGTAGCATTTACATTAGTCGCTTTTGAATCATTGATATATTGCACATTCTGTATTTTTAGAACTTTCTCCAAACGATGCTCCACACCTTGAAAGTTTGAAAGACTTTCTCTGATTGTGGCTTTTCTTATCTTCATCAGTTTAGCCACCGAAGTTGCTGCCATTGCGTTTTTTAAATTATGTTTCCCTTCCAAAGCAATGCATTCTGTATCAAAATTCAATTCTTCGTGGTTTATGTTGATTTCCATTTTGTTGTTTTTTATATAGGTTCCTTCTTTTAACTCTTGTGTTAATGAGAAAGGAATTAATTGTGCTTTAACTTTATTATTACTTAACCATTTATTTATTTCATCATCGTCGGCGTCATAAATTAGATAATCATCCGCTGTTTGATTCATTGTAATTCTGAATTTTGAGTTGATGTAGTTTTGATATAAATCATCATACCTATCTAAATGATCTGGACTCAAATTGGTAATAATTGCAATATGAGGATTGAAGTGTACCATGCCATCAAGTTGAAAACTGCTTAGCTCTAAAACATAACAGTCAAATTGATCTTCTGCTACCTGCCAGGCAAAACTTTTTCCAATGTTTCCCCCAATGCCAACATTCAAACCGCCTTTTTTCAATAGATGATATGTGAGCATTGTGGTGGTTGTTTTACCGTTGCTACCCGTTATGCCAATTAAAACTGCATCTGTATATTTTGCAGCAAATTCAATCTCAGATATTACCGAAATGTTATTTTCTCTAATTTTCTTAACAATTGGAGACTTATCAGAAATACCTGGACTTTTCATCACAAGATTTGCATTGAGGATAAGCTCTTCGCTGTGCTGCTCTTCTTCCCAAGTAATTCCGTTGATAACAAGTACCTCCTTATAATGATCCTTTATTTTTCCAAAATCAGAAACAAAAACATCATACCCTTTTTTAATCCCAAGTATTGCAGTACCAACACCGCTTTCGCCCGCTCCTAAAATCACTAATCTTTCCATATTATCGAAGTTTTAGTGTTACAATTGATAAAATAGCCAACATAATTCCTACAATCCAAAATCGCGTTACAATCTTACTTTCATGATATCCTTTTTTCTGATAGTGATGGTGCAATGGTGACATCAGAAAAACTCTTCGGCCTTCGCCAAATCGCTTCTTTGTGTATTTAAAATAAGCCACCTGAACAACTACCGATAAATTTTCGACCAAAAATATTCCGCACAATAGAGGAATTAATAATTCTTTTCGAACCGAAATTGCGAGCACCGCTATAATTCCACCAATTGTCAAACTTCCAGTATCTCCCATAAAAACAGAAGCTGGATAAGAGTTATACCACAGAAATCCAATTAATGCACCTACAAATGCGGCAATAAAGACCGTCATTTCTCCCGAATTAGGGATGTACATAATATTTAGATAACTGGAAAATATTATATTTCCCGAGACGAATGTAAAAATTCCTAGTGCGAGTACTGAAATTGCTGACGTACCTGCCGCAAGCCCATCAATTCCGTCTGTAAGATTTGCACCATTAGAAACAGCAGTTATTATAAATATTACAATCGGAATAAATATTAACCACGCCATATCACGGTAACCTTCTCCTGTCCAAGCTAGCAGTTCGGCATAATCAAATTCGTTGTTTTTTACAAAAGGAATTGTTGTAGCTGTAGATTTTTTTTCGAGCGGAATAGCGTGAATCATATTCTCAGTCTGATTAAAATTTACTACCGCCTTTTGACTATCATTCCGAACGGTAACTCCCGGATCAAAATATAAAACTGTTCCAACAATAAGCCCCAAACCAACTTGTCCGATTACCTTAAATCCGCCTTTTAATCCTTTCTTATCTTTCTTGAAAATTTTAATATAATCATCAATAAAACCAATCGTTCCCATCCATAATGTAGTTACAATCAGCAGTACTATATAAATATTATCCAATTTTGCCAGCAACACAACTGGAACTAAAGTCGCAATTATGATAATAAGCCCACCCATTGTTGGCGTACCAGCTTTTTGAGTCTGACCATCTAATCCTAGCTCTCTCACGGTTTCTCCCACTTGCTGATTGCGCAAGAAAGTCACTATCTTTTTTCCGTAAATTGTAGAGATCAGCAGCGAAAAAACTACTGCTAGACCTGAACGAAATGTAATATATTGAAACACTCCTGTGCCCGGAATGTCCATCTCGTTATTTAAGTACTGAAATAGATAGTATAGCATAATGGATTATTTATTAAGTTGCTTTAACATTTTTTGTACTATCTCCATATCATCAAAATCATGTTTTACACCCTGAATTTCTTGGTACGTTTCGTGTCCTTTACCAGCAATCAAAATGATATCATTTGCATTTGCAAATTGACAAGCCGCTTTTATTGCTTGAAATCTATCTGTTATAGAAAGTGTTTTATTTCTATTTTGAATCTGAATCCCTTTTTCCATATCTTCAATAATCAACTCAGGTGCTTCGGTACGAGGATTATCAGAAGTAATTATTGTTTTATCGCTCATTCCTGAAGCAATATCAGCCATTAGCGGACGTTTTGCTTTGTCTCTATCGCCACCACAACCAACAACAGTAAGCAATTGTTCATTGCGAGTTCGAATTGAATTTATTGTCTGCAATACATTCTCTAATGCATCTGGAGTATGCGCATAATCTACAATTGCCGTAATATTTGTATCTGAAACTATAAACTGAAAACGACCAGAGACACTTTCTAGAAGTGACAATAATCGTAAAACTTCAAGTTTCTCCATTCCTAGCTCAACTGCAGTTGCGTATATTGCCAATAGATTGTAGGCATTGAATGTTCCAATAAGTCTAGTCCAAACCTCATTGTCATCAATCTTCAGCAATAATCCCGAAAGTTGATTTTCTAAAATTTGAGCTCTATAATCAGCATATGTTTTAAGTGCGTAAGTAACTTTTTTGGCTAATGTGTTTTGAAGCATAACTGCCCCATTTTTATCATCAATATTTGAAATCGCAAAAGCTGTGCGAGGCAAGTTGTCAAAGAAAGATTTCTTTACGTCGCGGTATTCCGCAAAACTGCTGTGATAATCAAGATGATCGTGCGATAAATTGGTAAATACTCCACCTGTAAAGTACAAGCCTTCCGTTCTCTTTTGATGAATCCCGTGGGAGCTCACTTCCATAAAACAGAAATCAATGGCATTCTCCAACATCATTTGTAAGTACTGATTGATCGTAAGAGAATCTGGAGTTGTGTGAGTAGTTTTATATTCTACCTCATCCACCATTATCTTTACGGTAGAAATTAGTCCAACCTTGTAACCTGCATTTTTATACAATTGATATAATAATGAAGCAACAGTTGTTTTCCCATTTGTACCAGTAATTCCAACCAATTTTAATTTGGCAGAAGGATTCTCGTAGAAATTAGCAGCCATTGTTGCCAATGCGCTATTTGTATTTTGAACAATAATAAAGGTCACATTATCTGCCAAAGTATCTGGTGGAGTATCGCAGACAATTGTGGTCGCGCCCTTATCAATGGCAGTTTGTATATAATTATGTCCATCAGAAATACTGCCTCTAATTGCAATAAAAACATCTGACGGCTGAATTGATCTAGAATCAAATTCGATTTTTTGCACAGGTATATCAGTTGACCCTTTTACAGATTCAATTGCGACCTTGTATAATATTTCTTTTAGATTCTTCAAATCAATTCGATTGTTATAATTTTTATATTTTCTACAGATGCACCTACTTTTATAGATTGAGTTTTTACCTTTCCATTTCCGATGGCTTTCACTTTAAAACCTTGATTTTCCAAAAGCGCTACGGCATCCATTCCATTCATACCATGTAGATTGGGCATTAGAAGCATTTTCTTATTAGCTGCAGCAAAATAACTACTATAACTAGCTTCCTGCTGCTTGTTTTTCTTATTCAGATTTTCAATTTCATTAAGAGAAGGGCTATCTGTAAATATCTTTTGAGCTATTCGTTTAAAAACTGGCCCAGAAACATCGCCTCCATAATATCCTTTGGCGACATTAGGCTCATGTACGATTACAATACAAGAATATTTAGGATTTTCTGCTGGGAAATAACCTGCGAATGATGATGAGTAATATTTTTCAGAACCTCCACTATGACCGTAGTTTACTTGAGCTGTTCCCGTTTTTCCAGCCATCGAAAAATCTTTTGAATAAAGTTTAGAACCGGTTCCTCTTTTTATCACATTTGCTAAAACTGCCTGGACCTTATCGATAGTTTCTTGTGAGCAGATTTGAGGATTAATCACCTCTGTCTCGTACTTCTTGATCGTTCTATTCCACGCTTTTACTTCGGTAATGAATTGTGGTTTTACCATCCTTCCATTATTTGCAATAGCATTATAAAAAGTAAGAGTTTGCAATGGCGTCAAAGAAACACCATAACCAAATCCCATCCATGGAAGTGTAATTTTACTCCATAATTTCTCATTTGGCTGCGGAATATGTGGATGGCCTTCGCCCTGAAATGGTAGGCCTAATTTTTGATTAAGACCATAACTATTAAAACGATTTACAACCTTTTTAGGATCGCTCTCATAACTTTTCATCATTGCTTGTACCAGAATAGTATTTGACGAAAGTTCAAAACCTCTAGCCAAACTTACTTTTCCGTACCCACCCTTTTTAGAATCTCGTACACTTCTTCCTGAATATTTTATAACTCCATCAAAACTGTCAAATACAGTACTTGTATCGACTACTTTATCTTCCAACATTGCTGTCAAGGCCATTAATTTAAAAGTAGATCCTGGCTCTTGAGTTTCGGCAACAGCATAATTTACTGTTTCATAATAAGAGCCATCTTTATCTCTTCCTAAATTTGAGATTGCTTTGATATGACCTGTTTCAGTTTCCATTACAATTACACATCCATGGTCTGCCTCGTAATATTCTAATTGTTTCAATAATGCATGGTGTGCAATGTCTTGTATATATACGTCAATTGTAGATACCACATCGTAGCCATCATTTGGCTCTACTTCATTATTATCCCTAAGTGGCTTCCATTGTCCTTGTGCTATTTTCTGCTTAAGTACTCGTCCATCTTTTCCATTTAGATATTTTCCAAACGCGCCTTCAATACCTACACGAACTAATTGTCCCGATTCTGTTGTACGCTCATAACCGATCGTGCGCTCAGCAATCTTTCCGATTGGATGTTCACGAACAGTTTTTTGTTCTGTAATAATCCCTCCTTTATAAGGACCTAATTCAAATAGAGGAAAGTTTTTTATACGGATGTATTGAGTGTAACTCAAATCGCGGGCTACCAATAAAAATCTATTTTTATGTGCTCTTGATCTTCTAAGCAGATTCTCATAATATGAGCTAGGTTTTCCTAACATAACCGATAAAGAATCTGATAGAGGTTTTAGATTTTTTTCAAATACAACCTTTTTGGCAGCCATTGCATCAAATCGTATTTTGTAACTAGGAATAGAGGTTGCTAATAAGCTACCATCAGCAGAGTAAATATTTCCTTTGTTGGCAGGAATTACAAAGTTTTTAACTGTGCGTTCCTTGGCTAATTTTCGATAATAATCTCCTTCGGTCCACTCAATATTGGTGAGTTTTACCAAAATAGCAATAGCCACGAGAAACATCATGAATGCTACAAGGTAAATACGATAGGTGATATTTTTATCTTCTACTGCCATAATCTACTGACTAAACTCTTTTTTTCTGGTTGCTTTACTTTTATTTTTTGCGGTGGTACCGATGAAGGGAAAATTTCTTTCTCTTCCATTCTGTCGGATACCGTAGATTCCATTTTTAACTTCATTAGCTCGGAGCGTCTATCAACAAATTCAGAGCGCAATTCTTTCACTTCTGATGATAGCGCAACGATCTTAAATACCTTTCGTTCAAAGTGATTTGTATTTCCAATCATTAAAATGGCAAGGAAAATCAAAAAGACTATAAAACGCCAATTCTTTAGCGAATCTTCTTTGATTAAAAATCGAGCTTTTAATATGTTGTAAATATTTTGCTTCATGTCTTAGCACTTTTCTGCCACTCTTAATTTTGCACTTCGAGCACGGTTATTCAATTTAATTTCTTCGGCCGACGGCACAATCAAACGTTCAATTGTTTTAAAAGGAACTGTAAAATTTCCGAAGAAGTCTTTTTCTGGCTCACCTTCAAACAATCCGTTTTTCATAAATCTCTTTACCAATCTATCTTCTAAGGAGTGGTATGAGATCACAGACAATCTTCCTCCTGGCTGCAGAATATCAAGTGATTGTAGTAAAAACTCTTTCAAAACATCCATTTCTTTATTCACCTCGATACGTATTGCCTGATATATCTGCGCTAATATTTTATTGCTTTTGTGCGCAGGTAGAAAACGTGCAAGAATAAATTTTAAATCTTCACTATTTCTAATTGGCTCTTCTTGACGAGCTTCGATAATTACTCTCGCTATTGCGGGAGCGTTTTTAAGCTCTCCGTAATTCAGAAATACATCTTTAAGCTCTTCTTGTTCGTACTCGTTAACAACCTTAAATGCATCAAGGTCATTTTTCTTGCTCATTCGCATATCTAATTCAGCCTCAAAACGGGTAGAAAAACCACGTTCCGCCACATCAAATTGATGAGATGATACGCCAAGATCTCCAAGAATTCCATCAACAGCTTTCACATTGTAAAATCGTAAAAATCGTTTTAGATATTGAAAATTTTCTGGAATCAACTTAAATCGCTCATCATCAATACTATTTGCTTGAGCGTCCTCATCTTGATCAAAAGCAAATAACTTTCCTTCTGGTCCAAGTCTGCTCAATATTTCACGTGAGTGTCCACCACCACCAAAGGTTACGTCTACATAAATGCCGTCTGGCTTGATATTCAAACCATCAACAGATTCCTTTAGCAATACTGGATTATGATATTCCATCTTCGTCTTCATTTAAATTACCCATTACGCTCTCTGCCAATGCAGCGAACTCTAAATCTGAACTATCTATCGATTTCTCATATAGATCTTTGTCCCAAATTTCTATAATATTTACCGCAGAGGATAAAACCACATCTTTTGATATATTTGCAAAAACACTCAAGTCTTTTGCTATAAGCAATCTTCCAAGAGCATCAATTTCTACAATCTTAACTCCTGCCGTGAACTTTCTTATAAAATCATTATTCTGCTTCACAAACCTATTTAGTTTGTTTATTTTCTTCATCATCACTTCCCACTCTTTCATAGGATACAACTCGATACACTGCTGAAAAACTGAACGCTTCATAACAAAACCATCTTGTAAAGAACTGGCAATCTGCTTCTTCAAAGGAGCCGGCATCATTAGCCTTCCCTTTGCATCAACCTTGCACTCGTATGTCCCGATGATTGTATTCACTTTGTTCTGTTGTTTCTTAGAGTATGAGCAAAAATATAAAAAATTTTACCACAATATACCACAATATACCACATTGTTGATAAGTTTTACCACTTGCAAAGCTCTTATGTACTGACAATTAAAGTTTACCAAGGATTTTTGCACGCCCTTCACAAACTTTTTGTCGTACAATTCTTATGTGATAATGTTATAATCTGATATACAGCTATTTATAAATATCTGCTAAATAAAATATTGAAAAAACAAAGACTTGGATATTGCCAAATTTTTCTCCTGTAATAATTGAGAAAATCATATATTTGTGCCAATAAGAAAAGCTTGGCATACCTATGGAAGATACCCTGAATAAAGAAGGAAAATATAAATACTTAGAAATTGGAGAAGGAACTCCCATTATTGTACTACACGGACTTATGGGCGGCTTGAGCAATTTTGAAGGAGTTGCATCTTTCTTTCCAGCTCATGGATATAAAGTAATTATTCCTGAATTACCTATTTACACTCAAAATATTTTAAAGACCAATGTTAAGGCTTTCGCCAAATATGTAAAGGACTTTATAACCTATAAGAAATTAGATCGTGTGATTTTGTTGGGCAATTCATTAGGCGGACATATTGGCTTATACCACGCAAAAATGTACCCTGAAAAAATGGCCGGACTTATCATTACCGGAAGTTCTGGACTGTATGAAAGTGCTATGGGTGATAGTTACCCACGAAGAGGGGATTATGAATACATCAGAAAAAAAGCTGAAGATGTTTTTTATGATCCAAAAATTGCCACGAAAGAAATTATCGACGAAGTTTATGAAATGGCAAACGATCGTATCAAACTTATAAAAACGCTCACAATTGCCAAAAGTGCAATACGTCACAATATGGCGAAGGACTTACCTAAGATGCATGTACCAACTTGCATTATTTGGGGACGAAATGACAAAGTAACTCCTCCAGAAGTTGCCGTGGAATTTCATAATAAATTACCCAATTCAAGTTTATACTGGATTGATAAATGCGGACATGCTGCAATGATGGAGCATCCCGACGAATTTAATACTATAATGTACGACTGGTTAAAGAAGTCAAATCTATAAACAGAAGTAATTAGAAAAAATAAAAAATGAAGATCAATACCGCCGAATTTATAATTAGCAACTCAGAAGTAGACAAATGTCCAAAAGAATTTTTACCGGAGTATGCCTTCATCGGCCGTTCTAATGTGGGGAAATCTTCATTGATTAATATGCTAACCAACCATAAAAAGTTGGCAAAAACATCCGGTCGTCCAGGAAAAACGCAACTTATCAATCACTTTAAAATCAATAATAATTGGTTCTTGGTCGATTTACCTGGATATGGTTATGCAAAAGTATCAAAGAGAACCAAATCTGTCTTCCAGCAATTTATTACAGATTATTTTGAAAAGAGAGAACAACTCGTTTCAGCTTTTGTTTTAATTGACATCAGACATGAAGCGCAAGATATCGACATCGAATTCATGTCGTACTTGGGAGAAAGCGAAATTCCTTTTTGCATTATTTTTACTAAAGCCGACAAAATAAGCAAAGTGAAAATTGATTCGCATGTTGCAGCTTACAAGAAGAAAATGCTTGCAAACAATTGGGAAGAAATGCCAATGCACTTTGTAACTTCGGCTACAGAGGGCACGGGAAAAGATACATTATTAGAATTTATAGACGAAGTAAACCAAGATGTTTTTAAACAAGACAATGAGTTTTAATTCGAAATTACAAAACATAAAAAAAGTCGGTTCAGAATTTATCTGAACCGACTTTTTTATTTCTTTAAAACCTGAACTATTTTTTCTCTAAGTCTAGTTTTTCTGCGAAGTAAGCACAAAAATCTTTCATAGTTTCTGACATTTGTTCATCACCAGTAGCACGTAAATAAGTATCTGACATTGCTACCAAAGTTTGATGGAAGAAAATTTTCATCTCATCTACAGGCATTTCTTTTGTCCATAAATCAATACGAAGCATTTCTTTTGCTTTGCTGTCCCAGACTGAAAGTAACACAGCTTTGGTCTCTTGCATCTCTACACCGCCGTCTTTTGCACTCCAAGTAAGTTTTTCCGGAACTTTATTTTCATCTAGTTCAATTTCAAATCTAATCTCTGAGGTATGTTTTGCTGTCATTCTTTTTTAGGTTTGTATTTTGCGTTATCAAATATTTCTTTTGCATCTGTCTGCAATAATGTTTCCAAAGAAACTTGGTTATTTTTGGCGTACGATCTTACAATCTGCCATCCTACCCATTTACCAATACTTCCTGGAGATTCGTTATCTATTTCCAAATAGAATTTAGAAAATGGTGCTGGATTTATAAATCTGTTCGCCAGTTTTGAGGATGTATCAAATAATAATTGGTTGTCGACAAAGTAGCGCCACACATAGCTTTCATTTCCGCTAGCCCATTCTATTTCCTCTGGAGTGTATCCAATTTTTTGTGCATCGGTCGATGAGGGAATTAATAAATCTTTTAGATATAAAATTTTACCATTGTAAATCATTTGTGCAAGAAGTGTTTTATCGCGTGGTGGCGCCACTACTCTTTCGGCAAAGTCTTGTGCGAGGTCTGAGACAATTTGCTCAGGCTCAAAGTTTTTCTTGATGTATGCTGGATAATCATAAAACTTATGATCCTTCCCTAGATAAAGTTCAAGTGAAACAATCAACAAACTATCAGTATAGACTGCTTTCATTTCATTGTCCATGTCACCTATTATAGTAATGACTTTTGGACTTGCATTTGATTTAGGAAAATAATGTTTGATATGCTTGACAAGTTCCTCGATCGCGGCAGCTTCGGAACTGAAATTTTTATATTTTTTCTGAACTTCATCATAAAGTTCTCTCCATTGAGGATCTGTCATTCTCTCTTTCCACGCTTGGTCATCGTTGCCCGGAAAAAAGTAAGGAAACTTGTTTTTTAAGTCTTGCAGATTCTCAGGATTTGTTTCAAAAAACGCTTTATCAAATCGCTCCACTTCAATTTTTACAGGTATTTCTTCAATTGCTTTTTCGGTTTTATTCTTTTTGTCACATGCAGTAAATGCAATAAAAAATATTAATAATATAAGATTATTCTTCATATATTCGTCTACTTTAGCTTTATAAACAACGCCAAAACTATCAATTAAGTCTGAGTTTACTGCTTATTGAAAAGTCACCGTTATTTTGGTTTTGCAAATATACAGTTCAGTTTTCAATATATATAAAAAATAGATGGTCAATAATACAACGATTGATGTGGGCGAGGTCACGAAACTTATATCGCAGTGGCTTTTGGATTATGCAACAAATGCAAACATTAATGGTTTTGTTATCGGAATCTCTGGCGGAATAGATTCAGCAGTTGTTTCTACTCTTTGCGCAAGGACCGGCTTACAAACATTATGTGTACAAATGCCGATACATCAATCAGAAACAGAATTAGAAAGAGCTGAAGAGCAAGTAAAATTCTTGAAAAAAAATTTTTCTAATGTAGAAGAAGCAGCTATAGATTTAACCTCAACATTTGATAATTTTTCTAAGCTCTTTGACTCAGCAGATAATCATACAAAATCTTTAACTCTTGCTAATACTAGAGCTAGGCTTAGAATGACAACTTTGTATTATTATGCAGGAATAAAGGGACTATTAGTGGCAGGTACAGGAAATAAAATCGAGGATTTCGGAGTTGGTTTCTTTACCAAATATGGTGATGGCGGTGTGGACATTAGTCCAATTGCAGATCTATTGAAATCAGAAGTATTTGCATTGGCATCATATTTAGATATTCCAAAATCTTTACAAAATGCATCACCAACAGATGGGCTATTTGGAGATTCACGCACGGATGAGCAACAGCTTGGAGCAACATATAATGAACTTGAATGGGCAATGAAAAGCGTCGAAAATAATGAAGACACTCTTAATTTATCTCCGAGGCAGGAAGAAGTTTTGAGAATTTATAAAAGGCTTAACAAAGTCAATCAGCATAAAATAAAACCAATCCCTGTATGTAAGATACCCTTAGAATTATACAATAGAATAAAAAGCTAGAAAGAAATTTACCAACACCACAAAAACAAACGTTATGATTAAAGTATGCTTAGCCGACAACTTCCCAGTAGTTCACTTTGGCGTAAAGTCATATTTCAAAGACCACAGCGACATTAGTATAGTGTCTAATGTTGGTAACTTTGGAATGATCTCCGAAGCACTAAAAAATAAAGAAATAGATATTCTTGTTATGGATCTAGAATTAGATGGCTTTGCTAGCATCTATGAGCTTCGTGCGATAATCCGAGAATACCCAAACACAAAAATTATAATTTTCAGTAGTTTGCCTGAACAAATTTACGCGCCCAATGCTGTAAAATCAGGATGTTCTGCTTACGTACATAAAACAGCTAAGTTAGAATACTTAGGACAAACCATCGTAAAAGTAAGTAATGGCTTGGTAGTTATGAGCGAAAGTGTCAAGAAGAATTTGGCCCTTATTGCCAAGCAAAACAAAAGTGATAGACTTTACCGAAAATTATCAAATCGTGAAATTGAAGTTTTACGTTATTTAAGCGATGGAAAGAAAAACAACGAAATTTCTAAAATTTTAAATTTAAACGAAAAAACGATTAGCACTTATAAGTTACGTTTACTTACCAAACTCAATGTGACCAACTTGGTAGATCTTGTAAATAAAGCTAAGACACTAAATATCGTCTAACGATATCCAGACATTACTCGTCCCAATTTAGTTGAGAATGCATTAATCAGGCGGTAATAATCCATTGCCATTGCCAGGATTTCTGCATTGTCAGCAGCGGGATCTGAAGATAATTCGCCCTTAAGTTCTTCGATTATTCCATGAACTAAATACCATCTCAAGGTTAATATAGTTTCTGATACGTATTGTGCGATAGATTCGTCTTTTTCTTTAACCGCAATTTGCTGAACTTCCCATTTGTGAAGGTGTTCTCGCTCCTCTTCCATCAATATATTTGTTACTTCAAGACTAAACTCTGTAGGAAGTCGCATTAAATACTGTTCCATTACAAACTCTTGGTTTTGATGGAAATACTCTATAATATCATTGTATATTTCTCTAAATAATGGATTAGCAAGTTCGACCTCATCTTCCTGAAGACTCAAGAAAATTTTTTGATAAACTTTACTTTTTACAATATGATTTACTGTAACAACATTACCTTCTTCGTCAGTTTGCAGCACACTTTCTTCAAAATCCTCTTCGGTACTTCCATATAAAAGTAGTATTTCGATTATTCGTCTTTCCAAGTTATACTTAATATCTACTTTGTCAGCAGTTGCCGTAGCATCGTTTTTTACAACTTCAAAAGGTTTTTGAGGTTTCTTGTCACCTTTTATTTCATTTAATACATCCTTGTTGACTAGCTGAGCCAATGTACTGGTAAGCACTTGCTCCGAAATATCCATGATTCGAGAACATTCCTGAATGTAAATTTCACGTTGAATACGATCCGGTATTTTTGAAATGCTCGTTACCATATCGCGAATTAATCCTGCTTTTTTTACAGGATCATTTTTCGCATCGTCTACTAAGAGAGAGGCTTTAAACTGGATAAAGTCTTTAGAGTTTTTGCTGAAATATTCTTCCAATTGCTCGCTAGAATGTTTCCTAGCAAAACTATCAGGATCTTCGCCTGCCGGAAAACTACAAACTTTTACGTTCATTCCTTCCTCAAGAATAAGATCAATTCCTCGAAGTGAAGCGCGCAATCCCGCAGCATCACCATCAAAAAGAACCGTAATGTTTTTGGTCAATCTATTGATCAATCGAATTTGATCTGGACTAAGCGCAGTACCCGAAGAGGAAACAACATTTTCAATTCCTGCTTGATGCATCTGAATAACATCTGTATATCCTTCGACTAAATAACACGTATCTAGTTTGGCAATTGATTGCTTAGCTTGAAAAAGTCCGTAGAGAACTTTGCTTTTATGGTAGACATCGCTTTCTGGTGAGTTAAGGTATTTTGCGGCTTTCTTATCATTGCCCAAAATTCTTCCTCCAAAACCTAAGACACGACCAGACATACTCAAAATCGGAAACATTACGCGACCTCGAAAACGATCAGTAAGCCGGTCCTCTTTATTAATGGTCATTCCGGTGGATTCTAGAAATTCTAGTTTATAGCCTTGGCCGAGTGCTTCTTTTGAGAAAGCGTCCCATTGCTCTGGCGAAAAACCGAGTGAGAATTTCTTTATGGTGTCCATAGTGAATCCACGCTCTTTGAAGTATGAAAGTCCAATTGCTTGGCCTTCGTCGCTATTGAGCATTATGCTGTGGAAATACTTTTTGGCATATTCTAAAACCAGATACATACTTTCGCGAGCATCTATCAAAGCTTTTTCTTCCTCGGATGCGACCGTTTCCTCAATTTCGATATTGTATTTCCTAGCTAAATACCTGATTGCTTCGGGATAAGTAAAATGCTCGTGCTCCATTATAAAAGCAATTGCATTTCCGCCTTTTCCAGAACTAAAATCTTTCCAAATCTGCTTTACCGGCGATACCATAAATGATGGCGAACGCTCGTCAGAAAACGGACTTAATCCTTTGTAGTTACTTCCGGCGCGCTTGAGCTGCACGAAATCTTGTATTACTTCTTCGACTCTTACAGCGTCAAAAACGGCATCTATTGTGGACTTGGAAATCAATGTAGTTTGTTTTTATTGAGGAGGTCAAAGTTACAAATAATCATCTTGAATAAATACTTTAGATCGATAATTGGCGCAGTCGTTTGTAGCCCCGATGGGAACGGCATCCTTTTTCTTTTTTTCTTAGAAAAAAGAAAAAGATATAGTGGACAGCGGGAAATAGCTCCAAATAAAAAAACGCCTCTCTCCAGAAGCGTTTTCAACTTTAACTAACTAAAAAAATCTA
>CBDUDY010000012.1:0-25593 GCA_965366055.1 uncultured bacterium | reverse complement strand
AATTGTGATTTGTGTATTGCCTTTCGAGAGTGCGACAGTACCCTTGAAAACTTTAAACATCAAATACGACTTGCTGTCCTTTCGATTTACTTAGAAAACTTTACCTTATTTCTTTGAAATCTGTTTCTTTAAGTCTGGGATTTGTTTTACAAAGATTCAATTTCCTACTTTTATTCCACTTTCGCATAAGCCTTCTCGAAGAAATATTTTATTACTAAAAAACTTATTATTTAAAAGATGAAAAGATATCCGTAATGTTGATAATATTTTTTCACATCACTCATTTTTTCATGAACGGATAAAATTATAGCAAATTTGATAGAATTCTTCTTATAATTTAATAGGCAAAAGATATCATCTTTTACCTGATAAAATTTTTATCTAGTAAATAATGTCACTATTTATATGATGCTGCATTTTCAGGCAGTTTATTATTCAGTTTCTACTTTGTGAAGTATGAGACTATTTGCAAACGACAAAAAATAGTATTCAATTTTCCGCAAAGAATTCGTACCATATTGTACTTACACTCCATTTCTACCCTTGCAGAAAACTTTGCGAAGGTTGCTCTGCTATTTAAATTAATATGCGCAATAATTTAACTGATTACCGTCTTTTCTATAAATCTATATTATCCAATTTTTCGTGCTACACTTGTGCATAGGTTTTCTTTTTTCAAAGTGATTTAAACCCACTTCATCGATCAACCTTCGAATATTTTAATAGTTACTTTTAACTAAAAAATTCTGTTCTAGTAAAGATTTTGCAAATTGATCAAATATCAATCAAACAAAAAAACTCGGTATCAAGTTCATTGACTGTAGAAACTATTTTAGGAATGCTAAATTTCGACATTTACTTCTCGACAAAAAGTTTTCGTGATGTTGGAAAGCGGTAGCCGAGAAGGTCATGCAATTGCGGTTGTAGTATTAGCTGGATGGTACTGTAATCTATAATTTTAATTAGTAATCGCAGATCACATATTACGATTGTGCATACGTTCCATTTTTTAAATCTTTTTTCGCGATTTCAGAGGTGTACTTTGTTGCAATTGCCTTTTGTTGAAAATTCCCACACGTTATCTTAATTGTTGGAGGCCCTTCGGCGAAAGCCAAAATCCTCTTTTGGTACCTAAAGCAATTTTAAATAAAAAAAGCGGGCTTATACAGCTCGCTTTTTCTTACGTAGTTAACGTATTAACTTCTTAACTTGGTTTTATTAGAAAAGCTTTAGGATACTTTTTTTGAAGAATTTCCAGGTTTCTTTCGGCTTCTATTCTACTTTTAAAACTACCGACCCAAACTTTATAGATAGGAGTATTGAAAACAATAGTACATTCATACTGCTTAAAATCTCTCTTGAAGTCTAATAATTGCTTTTTTGAAGATGCATTGTCTCCGTTAAATATTTGAATTTTATAGCGATTGTTCGCAATAAGACTTGAATTAATCTTTCTTTTCTCATTTAAAAGCTGCTCAAACTTAGCATCTTGACCTACAGTAACAGATCCTTCCTGAGCGAAGGTGTTTGTGTTAAAAAAAGCTAATAATAGAACTGGAAGAATTAAGGATTGCGTGGAATATGGTTTCATAACAAAGTGATTTGTATGCAAATGTAATTATTAATAAGAAATGACCTTTGCGAATTTTATTTAGAATAGTTATAAATTGGTCTTTAAGACAGATTTATGGTTTTTTAGATAGCTAGTAAATCGTATTTTTGTCCAAGTTTTAAAAAAAGCGGCAACTAGTGCCGTTTTTCAACAACCATACCAATTTTAGTCGATAATTAATTTGTGATATGAAAAAAATGGGTAACCATAAGTCGATTTCAAGGATTTTAATTTTCAGTTTAGCATTCATGCTGAATTTTTCATTAACTTCTTTTGCTCAAGACGCCGCAGAAGCTCCGATGGAGGCTACTGCTGCTGCACCAAGTGGCGGAGACGCCGTGAACGGTAAAGCTTTATTTAATTCAAATTGTGCTGCATGTCATAAAATGGATGCCAAGGCTACAGGTCCTGCACTTCGTGGGGTAACTGCAAAGCATTCTACAGAATGGCTGCATAAGTGGATTAAAAATAGCTCTGCGATGATTAAGGCTGGAGACCCAGCTGCTGTTAAATTGTATGAAGAATACAACAAAGCATTAATGACGCCATTCCCGCAACTATCTGATGCGGACATTGATGATATTCTTGCTTATACTGACGAAGTAAAAGCTGCTCCATCTGCTTCTACAGCACCTCCGGGAACTGCAGTAGCATCGCAAGAAACTGGTGTATCTCCAAATATTATTCTTGGTGCTCTTATAGTAGTTATGATCGTGCTTCTTGTAATGCTTGTTTTGGTAAACAAAGTGTTAACAAAAGTTGCATCAGCGAATAATATTCATGTAGGACCGAAAGAACCTACAATGCCAATATGGAAAGCATTTGCAAAAAATCAATTCCTTGTATTGGTAACTACGATTTTCTTAATGCTTACAGCTGCATATCTTATATACGGATTCTTAATGCAAATAGGTATTGATCAAAATTATCAACCAATACAGCCAATTCATTATTCTCACAGAATTCACGCAGGTGAAAATGAGATTGATTGTAAATTCTGTCACTCTGCTGCTCGTGTGAGTAAAAATGCAGGTATCCCTTCTTTGAATGTTTGTATGAACTGTCACAAGAATATCTCTGAAGTTGCAGAAAGTACTGGAACTGCTGAGCATTCTAAAGCTTTTTACGACGAACAAATTCAATTGTTATACAATGCAGTAGGATGGGATAAAGACAATCAACAATATACAGGTAAAACTTCTCCAGTAAAATGGGTTCGTATACATAATCTACCTGATTTTGCTTACTTTAATCACTCTCAGCACGTAACTGTTGGAGGTATTGAATGTCAGACTTGTCACGGACCTGTAGAGACGTATGAAGATATGAAACAGTTTGCGCCACTTACAATGGGATGGTGTATTGATTGTCACCGTAAGACTGATGTGAAAATGGAGGGTAATGAATATTACACTAAAATTCACGACGAGTTGTCTAAAAAATACGGAGTAGACAAACTAACTGCAGCTCAAATGGGCGGGTTAGAATGTGGTAAATGCCACTATTAATTAAATTATTAAAGAAGCAAATTTATATACGATGTCATCAAACAAAAAATACTGGAAAAGTGTTGAAGAGCTAAACGAAAATAGTTCTATTGTTGAGGCGCTTAGAAATAACGAATTTATTGAAGAGATTCCTGTTGGGGACTTCTTAGGAGACAAAGAATCATTAGAGTCTTCTTCAACTTCACGTCGTGATTTCTTAAAGTACGTCGGCTTTAGTACCGCAGCAGCATCATTAGCTGCTTGTGAGGGTCCTGTTGTAAAATCGATTCCTTACGTGGTACAGCCAGAACAAATTATACCAGGAGTAGCAGATTATTACGCTACAACTATATTTGATGGTTTCGACTTTGCTAACATTCTTGTTAAAACACGCGAAGGTCGACCTATTAAAATTGAAAATAATAAACTTGCTGGTGCTCAATTTGCTGCCAATGCTAGGGTTCACGCATCGGTATTGTCTTTATATGACAATATGAGAATGAAAAATCCACGTATTGCTGGGAAACAAGCTTCTTGGAAAGAAGTTGACGCTAAAGTAAAAGCCAATATGGCTGATGCTGCAGCTTCTGCTGGACAAGTTGTTTTATTAACTAATACTTTGGCAAGTCCTTCAACTGAAAAAGTTGTTGCTGAATTTCTAGCCAAAACTCCAAATTCAAAACACATAGTTTACGACGCTGTCTCTAGTTCAACTGCACTTGATGCATTTGAAGCTGCTTATGGCAGAAGAGAATTGGTAAATTATGACTTTTCAAAAGCCTCATTAATCGTTTCTGTAGGTGCAGATTTCCTTGGAGATTGGCAAGGTGGAGGTTATGATAAAGGATATACTGCAGGACGGATTCCTCAGAATGGAAAGATGTCACGTCACTTCCAAATGGAAGCAAATATGACTCTTTCTGGAGCAGCTGCAGATTTCCGTGTTCCAATGACTATTGCACAGCAAAAACAAGCATTGGTAAAAATTTATAATATTGTTACTAATAATTCTGTAAGTACATCGAAGATAGCTGGCGAAGAAGCAGTTACAAAAGCAGCTCAACAATTAAAGGCTGCTGGAAGCAACGGTCTTTTGGTGTCAGGAATTGATGATAAAAATGCGCAACTTCTTGTATTAGCAATTAATCAAGCTTTAGGAAGTCAGGCATTTACAAGCGGTGGGACAAGATTGATCAGAAAGGGATCAAACGCTCAAATGTCACAACTTGTTACTGATATGAAAGCAGGTAATGTTCATACTCTTATGATGAGTGGTGTGAATCCTGTTTACACTTTGCCAAACAGTAAAGATTTTGTTGAGGGATTGAAAAAGACAAAGATGTCTATCGCTTTCGCAACTAGCGAAGATGAAACAGCTGCAATATCTACTGTAGGTGCTGCAACTCATCATTATTTAGAATCTTGGAATGACCATATGTTAACTCCAGGAACTTTGTCTATTACTCAGCCTACAATTAGACCATTATTTAACAGCAGACAATTTCAAGAAGCATTATTAATGTGGACGGGATCTGAAGTTAAGTTCTATGATTATATTAAAACAAACACGTCATCAGCATTTCCTGGATCAAAATGGAATCAAATGTTGCATGATGGTGTATATTCCGCTGCACCTTCTACTTCGATAGGGTCGGGAAGTGCTGATTATGCTGCAGCCGCTACAAGTTTAGCGCAAGCGAAATCTGCCGGGGAATTTGAATTAGTTTTATATACTAAAACTGGTTTAGGTGACGGTCAGCAAGCAAATAACCCATGGTTACAGGAATTTCCTGATCCAATCTCGAGAGTTTCATGGGATAACTACCTGACTGTTTCTAAAGCTGACGCTGATAAATTAGAAATGTCTAACAGAATTGTTGCAGATGGTGGTCTTAACGGAAGTTATGCTACTCTTACTGTAAATGGTGTTTCATTAGACGTTCCAGTAATCGTTCAACCAGGTCAAGCAGTAGGAACAATTGGTCTTGCTCTTGGATATGGTAAAACTGCTGCAATGAAAACTGAAATGCAGGTTGGTATTAATGCGTACCAATTTTATAAAGACTTTAATAATGTACAAGCAGCTTCATTAACAAAAGCGGCGGGTGAGCATGAATTTGCTTCAGTACAATCTCAGAAAACCTTGATGGGTAGAGGGGATATTATTAAGGAAACAACCTTAGAAATCTTTAATACAAAAGATGTAAGAGAGTGGAATATTTTACCAATGGTATCACTTGATCACTCGCCAGTAGAAGCTTCAAAAGTTGACCTTTGGGAAAGCTTTGACAGATCTGTTGGACATCACTTTAATATGTCTATTGACCTTAACTCATGTACCGGTTGTGGTGCTTGTGTTATTGCTTGTCATGCAGAGAACAACGTTCCTGTGGTAGGTAAAGAAGAAATAAGAAGAAGCCGTGATATGCATTGGTTGCGTATTGACCGTTATTATTCTTCTGAAGATACATTCTCGGGAGATCTTGCAAGAAAAGAAGGTTTTGATGGGTTATTTGGTGACAATGGATCTCTAAGTGGTTTTGGCCACATGGAAATGCCGGCGGATAATCCTCAAGTAGCTTTCCAGCCTGTAATGTGTCAGCATTGTAATCATGCTCCTTGCGAAACTGTATGTCCTGTTGCTGCTACCTCTCATGGTAGACAAGGTCAAAATCAAATGGCATACAACAGATGTGTAGGTACTCGTTACTGTGCAAATAACTGTCCATATAAAGTTCGTAGATTCAACTGGTTCTTGTATAACAAGAATAGTGAATTTGACTACAATATGAATAGCGACTTAGGAAGAATGGTGTTAAACCCTGACGTAAATGTTCGCTCTAGAGGTGTAATGGAAAAATGTTCGATGTGTATTCAAATGACACAACTTACTATTCTTACAGCAAAAAGAGAAGGACGTACAGTAAATACAGATGAATTCCAAACTGCATGTTCTGCAGCTTGTTCTCCAGGATCAATTAAATTTGGTGACGTGAACAATGAGGAAGACGAAATTGCTGAATTAGCTCAAAACGACAGGATGTATCATTTACTTGAGCACGTTGGTACGAAACCAAACGTTTTCTACCACGTGAAAGTCAGAAACAACTAGGATCAAAAATAATTATTAAGAAACAAGATAAAGGATTATGTCGTCTCACTACGAAGCACCCATTAGAAAACCATTGATCATTGGTGATAAAACTTATCACGATGTCACAGTAGATATTGCTGCGCCTGTTGAAGGTCGTGCAAACAAACAATGGTGGACAGTTTTTACCATCGCATTACTAGCATTTCTTTGGGGTATAGGTTGTATTATATACACTATATCTACAGGGATTGGAACCTGGGGTTTGAATAAAACTGTAGGTTGGGCTTGGGATATTACCAACTTCGTTTGGTGGGTAGGAATTGGTCACGCCGGAACTTTGATTTCTGCAGTACTATTATTATTCCGTCAAAAATGGAGAATGGCAATTAACCGTTCTGCAGAAGCAATGACAATTTTCTCTGTAGTACAGGCAGGTATATTTCCAATTATTCACATGGGTCGTCCATGGTTAGCATACTGGGTTTTGCCTATTCCAAATCAATTTGGATCTCTATGGGTAAACTTTAACTCCCCTCTTTTATGGGACGTATTTGCAATTTCAACCTACCTTTCTGTATCCATGGTTTTCTGGTGGACTGGTTTGCTTCCTGACTTTGCAATGCTTAGAGACCGTGCTATTACACCATTTAACAAAAAAGTATATTCAATCTTAAGTTTCGGATGGAGCGGTAGAGCAAAAGACTGGCAACGTTTTGAAGAGGTATCTCTTATTCTTGCAGGTCTAGCAACACCACTTGTACTATCTGTACACACGATTGTATCTTTTGACTTTGCGACGTCAGTAATTCCTGGATGGCATACAACAATTTTCCCTCCTTACTTCGTTGCAGGAGCGGTGTTCTCAGGATTTGCAATGGTAAATACTCTTCTTATTATCATGAGAAAAGTTTCCAACCTTGAAGCATATATCACATTACAGCATATCGAACTTATGAATATTGTAATTATGATTACAGGTTCTATAGTAGGTGTCGCTTATATCACTGAACTTTTTATGGCTTGGTATTCTGGAGTTGAGTATGAGCAATACGCTTTCCTTAACAGAGCAACAGGTCCTTACTGGTGGGCTTACTGGGCGATGATGACTTGTAACGTTTTCTCTCCGCAATTCATGTGGTTCAAAAAATTGAGAACTAGTATTATGTTCTCATTTATAATCTCAATTGTAGTAAATATCGGAATGTGGTTTGAGCGATTTGTAATTATCGTAACTTCACTTCACAGAGATTACCTTCCATCTTCTTGGACAATGTTCTCTCCGACTTTTGTTGACATCGGAACTTTTATTGGAACTATTGGTTTCTTCTTTGTTCTCTTCCTCCTTTACGCAAGAACGTTCCCGGTGATCGCTCAAGCAGAGGTAAAGACAATTTTGAAATCTTCTGGACAATTTTACAAAAAACGTAGAGACGAAAATAAACAGACAAACCATGAGTAATAAAGTAATATACGCAATGTATAACGATGATGATGTATTGATGCATGCAGTTATAAAAACTCGCGCAGCTCATCATCATATAGAAGAAATCTTTTGTCCATTTCCTGTTCATGGTTTAGACAAAGCAATGGGACTTGCTCCTACAAGATTGGGAATATGTGCTTTCATTTATGGATGTATAGGTTTAGCATTTGCTACGTGGATGATGAACTTTATGATGATCCAAGACTGGCCGCAAGACATTGGTGGTAAACCAAGTTTTAGCTTTATCCAGAATATGCCAGCTTTCGTTCCTATTATGTTTGAATTAACTGTATTCTTTTCAGCTCACCTTATGGTGATAACGTTTTATATGAGAAGTAGAATTTGGCCTTTTAAACAAGCTGAAAATCCAGACGTCCGTACAACAGATGATCACTTCCTGATGGAAGTTGCAGTTGGTAATAATAACGAAGATGAACTCGTATCGTTTTTTCAAAATTCGGGCGCAGTTGAAGTTAAAGTAATTGAAAAGATTTAATATATGAAAATCGTATATAGAATAGCAATTTTGGCGGGTATTGCAACTTTGGCAACTTCATGTTTTGACACGAAGGCACCAAACTATCAGTACTTCCCTAATATGTATGAAGCAGTAAGCTACGAAACCTACTCGGAACATGAAGTTTTTAATAGAGGAGGAGTAGCAGCTCAATTGCCTCCAGATGGTACTGTAAGTAGAGGATATGAAGTTTATGAATCAGAGAATACTGTTCAAGGCTATATGCTTTCAAAAACAGTTGAAGGTTCTCAATTGGATTCAGCAGATTATGATTCTGCAAAAGCAGGTGCTCTTTACGGAATTTACTGCGCAATCTGCCACGGTGGAGCAGGAGACGGTAAAGGAGCTCTAGTAACTAAAGAAAAGTTTTTAGGTGTACCAAACTATAAAGACAGACAAATTACTGAAGAAAGTATTTTCCACGTACAGACTTATGGATTAAATTCTATGGGTTCGTATGCAAATCAACTCAACGCTCATGAGCGTAGAATGGTTTCTAAGTATGTGCTAGAGCTTAAAAGTAAATTATAATTGTAGAACAAACTGATTGTAATAGATATGTATACATTTTCAAGTAAATTAAAAACATTTTCCTTTGTCCTAATGATCCTTGGGATCTTAGGAGTAGGTTATGCTTTTTTCACTGCACCAAGTACCATTCAGGATGTTGAGGCAATTTTAGCCGAACAACATCACGACGGCCATGACTCAAACGCAAAAGTTGCTCATGTAGAAGCAACTTTGCCTACAGAGCATACAGCATCGCAAACTGATAAAGTTGTAGCGGCTCCAGTAGCTGTAACTCCAACTACGGCTACAGAAGCCAGCAATGTCATTTTAAAGGACACGATAGCGGTATCAACAGTAACATCAAATAGTGCTGCAGTTGCAACTAAAACTCCAGCAGCTTCATCTAGTTTTGTAGATAAATCTGCAGCTGTAGATGAGCACGCAGAACATCAAGCACACCTTAAGCATGTCTTGCATCAATTAAGTAACAAGCCGTGGGCTGCAGTTTATGTAGCTGCAATTTTCTTCTTGTTATTGACAATGGGAGTACTTGCATTCTACGCAATTCAAATAGTTTCGCAAGCAGGTTGGTCTCCAGTATTGTTTAGAGTTATGCAAGGTATAACATCTTACTTGCCTGTTGGATCAATCATATTCTTTGCTCTTCTAATATTAAGTGGTTTGCATATCAACCACCTTTTTGTTTGGATGGATGCAGATGTGGTAGCAGTTGATAAATTAATTCAGAATAAATCAGGATATCTAAACTTTCCATTTTGGATTGCCAGAGCAGCAATTTTCTTAGTTGGTTGGAATCTTTATAATTATTACACTAAGAAGTTTTGTCATGCACAAGACAGAGCGAACGATAATAGCTTTTACAAGAAAAACTTTAATATTTCGGCAATTTTTATGGTGTTTTTCATCGTGTCAGAGTCGATTATGTCTTGGGATTGGATTATGTCAGTAGACCCTCACTGGTTTAGTACATTATTCGGATGGTACGTTTTTGCATCATTCTTTGTGTCTGGAATTACGGTGATTATGCTAGTTACATTATTCTTGAAATCACAAGATCTTCTACCGCACGTTAACACAAGTCACCTACACGATTTGGCTAAATTTATATTTGGATTCAGTATTTTCTGGACCTATTTATGGTTCTCACAATTTATGCTTATTTGGTACGCAAATATTCCGGAAGAGGTAACTTACTTCATTACTCGAATTGAAGATTATCAATTGCCTTTCTTCGCAACTATAGGAATGAATTTCTTATTCCCAGTTTTAATATTGATTAACACAGACTTCAAAAGAATCTCATGGATTCTAATCATGGCAGGTGTAGTTATATTATTAGGACATTACGTTGATTTCTTTGTTATGATCATGCCAGGAACTGTAGGTGACCAATGGTTTATCGGTGTTGCTGAGATAGGATCAGTACTTTTCTTTCTTGGATTGTTTATCTTTGTTGTCTTTACAGCAATGGCAAAATCTGCATTATTACCAGAAAGAAACCCGTTGATTGAAGAAAGTAAACATTTTCATTATTAATATTTAAATTCAGAGGTAGATGACGAGTTTGTTGGTAATTATAGTTTTAGTTTTATTGGCTGTCGCTATATGGCAGTTAACTAAAATATTTGATTTAACCCAGGTGGGAACTCATATCAATACAACGCAAGTTGCAGATGATAATGATAATAACCTACAGGGGTACATAATGTTCTTTTTCCTAGGATTTATATATATCCTTACTATTTGGTGCCTAGTAATGTATGGTGACCTTCCATTAATGAGTAATGCTGCTTCTGTACACGGAGCGGAGGTAGATAATCTAATGTGGATATCTATGATACTTATTTTTATCGTCCAAATCATTACACAAGGTCTTCTTCACTATTTCTCTTTCGCTTATAGAGGGATTAATAACAGAAAAGCGTTATACTTTGCAGATAATGATAAATTAGAGTTTGTATGGAGTGTAATTCCTGCAATCGTTTTGGCAGGATTGATTCTTTACGGATTATATGCTTGGACAAATATTATGTTTGTTGACGAAGACGAAGAAGTAATTGTTGTAGAGCTTTACGCTAAACAATTTGCTTGGGAAGCTAGATATTCTGGAAAAGACAATGTTCTTGGAAAAGCGAATGTTCGTTTTATCGAAGGTGTAAATACAGTAGGTATGGATCCTGCTGATCCAAATGGTCAAGATGACTTTATGGCAACGGAAATTCACCTTCCAATAGGTAAAAAAGTTCTTTTCAAAATTCGTTCTCAAGACGTCCTTCACTCAGCTTATATGCCTCACTTTAGAGCGCAGATGAACTGTGTACCAGGAATGGTAACTCAATTTGCATTTGTTCCTAGTGTTACTACGACAGAAATGCGTGCAAGACCTGAGATGATCGAGAAAGTAGAACGCATTAATAAGTTGCGTGCTGAGAAAAGTAAAGATCTTGCTGCAAAAGGTGATACGGAATTAGATCCTTATACTTTTGATTACCTACTTCTTTGTAACAAAATCTGTGGGACATCACACTACAATATGCAAATGAAAATCGTTATTGATACTCCTGAGGATTATAAAGAATGGTTAAAAGATAAAGCAACACTTTCTTCTAAAATTAAAGAAGAAGCTGTATCGAAAGAGGTTCCGGCAGAAACCGCAGCGCCAGAAGTTGCGATGATCCCAGCAAAATAATTATTACCAAAATTTAAAGTAAACATATATGTCAGCAGTAGGTCACGATCTCACTCACGATCACGAACACGAACACCACCATAAAGATACTTTTATCACTAAATATATCTTTAGCATAGACCATAAGATGATTGCCAAACAATACCTAATTACGGGTATAATAATGGGAGTTATTGGGGTAGGTATGTCGATGCTTTTTAGAATGCAATTGGCTTGGCCAGAAGAATCGTTTCAGCTTTTCAATATGCTTTTAGGCGATAAATTCGCACCTAATGGAGTAATGACAAATGAAGTGTACTTAGCTTTGGTAACAATCCACGGTACAATAATGGTTTTCTTCGTTCTTACAGCAGGACTTAGTGGAACCTTTTCAAACCTCTTGATTCCACTTCAAATTGGAGCAAGGGATATGGCGTCTGGATTTATGAATATGGTTTCATATTGGATGTTCTTTGTCTCTGCGGTCATTATGTTGTGTTCTTTATTCGTCGAATCAGGACCAGCTTCGGCAGGTTGGACAATTTACCCTCCTCTATCTGCGCTTCCACAAGCTATTGGAGGATCTGGAACTGGAATGACACTTTGGTTAATATCTATGGCGATATTTATTGCATCTTCTTTGATGGGATCTCTAAACTATATCGTTACAGTAATCAACCTTAGAACAAAAGGAATGTCTATGACAAGATTACCTCTTACAGTGTGGACATTTTTCGTAACTGCTATTATTGGTCTTATCTCTTTCCCTGTTCTTTTATCTGCGGCATTATTGCTTATCATGGATAGAAGTTTTGGAACGTCATTCTTCCTTTCTGATATTTATATCGCTGGAGAAGTTCTTCACTATCACGGTGGATCTCCGGTATTGTTTGAGCACCTTTTCTGGTTCCTTGGACACCCTGAAGTTTACATCGTTATTTTGCCAGCAATGGGTATCGTTTCTGAAGTATTAGCAACAAACTCTCGCAAACCTATCTTCGGATACCGCGCGATGATTATGTCAGTAATTGCAATTGCGTTCCTTTCTACAATCGTTTGGGGTCACCATATGTTTGTATCTGGGATGAATCCTTTCTTAGGATCTGTGTTTACATTTACAACACTTCTTATCGCAATTCCTTCTGCTGTAAAAGCTTTTAACTGGATTACGACTCTATGGAAAGGTAACTTGCAACTTAACCCTGCAATGTTATTCTCAATCGGTATGGTATCTACCTTTATTACTGGTGGACTTACAGGAATTATCTTAGGAGATAGTACATTAGATATCAACGTTCACGATACATATTTCGTTATTGCTCACTTTCACTTAGTAATGGGTATTTCTGCTCTTTACGGGATGTTTGCGGGAGTTTACCACTGGTATCCAAAAATGTTTGGTAGAATGCTGAACAAAAATCTAGGATATGTTCACTTCTGGGTAACAGCTATCTGTTCTTACGGAGTATTCTTTCCAATGCACTTTATCGGTATGGCTGGATTACCACGTCGTTACTACACAAATACAGCATTTCCATTATTCGATGACTTGCAAAACGTTAACGTTCTAATTACAGTTTTTGCTCTCATTGGTGGAGTTTTCCAAATAGTTTTCTTGTACAACTTCTTCGTTAGCATTTTCTACGGTAAGAAATCTGTACAAAACCCTTGGAAATCTAATACACTTGAGTGGACTGCGCCTATTGAGCATATTCACGGTAACTGGCCGGGAGCAATTCCAGAAGTACACCGTTGGCCGTATGATTATAGCAAGCCAGGTCATGATATTGACTTTATTCCTCAAAATATTCCATTTATGGAAGGTGAAGAAGAATTACATCACTAATCATAATATAACTTTCAAAAAAAGTCCTTCGGTTTCGAAGGACTTTTTTTTTGTAACTTTATCTTCATAACAAAAAATAATTATTTCTATGGATGCAAATTTTTCAAATAATTCAAAAGAAAATAGATTCGAATTAGAACTTGATAATAAAAAAGCTTTTATAGACTATCAAATCGCTGGCAAAACTATTACAATGCTTCATACTGAAGTGCCAAAAGAACTTGGTGGGAAAGGTATTGGAAGCATGATTGCAGGCAAAGCTTTGGACTATGCAGTTGTTCATGATCTTAAAGTTATTCCCAGCTGTACTTTTATTGCCGACTATATTAGAAAACATCCCAAGTATGAAAGTATTCTCAAGTAGATCTTTCCTAAGTAATTAGTTGTGACTGGTATTGAAGACAGTTTAAGTTTTCAATTACAGTGCGCAATACATTTTAATTATCTTTGCACAATGAACGAGAATTTAGATCCTACCAATACAAACTTCACTTCTGAAGAATACGATATTGAAAAAAAATTGCGGCCGCTGACTTTCGATGATTTTGCGGGTCAAGATCAGGTGCTTGATAATCTCAAAGTTTTTGTTGCTGCTGCAAATCAGCGTGACGAAGCACTTGATCACGCACTTTTCCATGGTCCTCCAGGATTGGGTAAAACAACGCTTGCAAACATTCTCGCGAATGAATTGGGCGTGGGTATTAAAATTACTTCCGGTCCCGTTTTAGACAAACCCGGAGATTTAGCTGGATTACTAACAAATCTTGAAGTGCGTGACGTCCTGTTTATCGATGAGATTCATCGTTTGAGTCCAATTGTGGAAGAATATCTCTACTCGGCAATGGAAGATTTCAAGATTGACATCATGATTGAATCGGGCCCAAATGCTCGCAGCGTGCAGCTCAATTTAAATCCATTCACTCTCGTTGGTGCGACTACTCGTTCAGGATTACTAACAGCGCCGATGCGCGCTCGTTTTGGTATTCAAAGTCGACTTCAGTACTACACAACAGATCTACTTACGAGCATCATCGAGCGCTCGGCAAGCATTATCAAAATGCCGATTAGTATGGAAGCAGCGATCGAAATTGCGGGTCGAAGCCGCGGTACTCCAAGGATTGCCAATGCACTTTTACGTCGTGTTCGCGATTTCGCGCAAATTAAAGGCAACGGTAAAATTGATATCGAAATTGCACAATTCGCGTTGAAAGCATTGAATGTGGATGCTTACGGTCTGGACGAGATGGATAATAAAATTCTCACTACGATTATTGATAAGTTTAAAGGTGGTCCCGTCGGTCTTTCTACGATTGCAACTGCAGTTTCAGAAAGTACTGAGACTGTCGAAGAAGTGTACGAGCCGTTCCTTATTCAGCAAGGTTTTTTAATGAGAACGCCGCGTGGTCGTGAGGTGACAGAGAAAGCATATAAACATTTAGGTCGGGTCAAAGGTCTTATTCAAGGGAATCTTTTTTAGGGCATTTCCCTTCGGGCCGGGCTTTCCACTCCCAATCTTTTTGGGCAGAAAAAGCCCAAAAAGGATTTCCGCTCTAATCCCTAATGCAAAATGACATCTACGAAAGAAAATACCGCCTTTATAAAAGCCGAAGCCAAGCGCCTCGGCTTTTTGTCTTGTGGTATTTCCAAAGCTGGTTTTTTAGAAAAAGAAGCACCGCGCCTTGAAAGCTGGCTGAAAAATAATAGTCACGGTCAGATGACGTATATGGAGAATAATTTCGATAAACGGCTAGATCCAACATTACTTGTAGACGGTAGTAAAAGTGTGATCTCACTTCTTCTAAACTACTATCCCGACGAAGTTCAGAACGAAGATACTTTCAAAATATCTAAATATGCCTATGGCGAAGATTATCACTTGGTCATTAAAGACAAACTCAAAGAATTACTTTTTTCGATTCAATCAAATATTGGAGAAGTTTCAGGTCGCGCCTTTACAGATTCTGCACCAGTTCTAGATAGAGCTTGGGCGGCTAAAAGTGGACTTGGATGGATTGGCAAAAATGCGAATCTCATTACTCAAAAAGTAGGTTCGTATTATTTTATAGCCGAACTCATTATCGATTTGGAATTGGAGTATGATTCCGCTGTTACAGATCATTGTGGTTCGTGCACCGCTTGCATCGATGCTTGTCCTACCGAAGCTATCGAATCACCTTATATAGTAAATGGAAGTAAATGCATTTCTTATTTTACCATCGAACTCAAAGAAGCTATTCCACAAGAGGTAAAAGGAAAATTTGAAGATTGGATTTTCGGATGTGATATTTGTCAAGATGTTTGTCCATGGAATCGATTTTCAAAACCGCATAATGAGCCACTATTTAATCCTCATCCACAGTTGTTAGATTTGAGTAAAAAGGATTGGAATGAAATTACCCAAGAAACTTTTCTAGAAGTGTTTAAAAATTCAGCCGTAAAGCGAACAAAACTTGCAGGTTTAGTGCGAAATATTTCATTTGTTAAGCAATAGTTTACGTTTGATTCTTATCTTTCAATCTCTAATTTACGTTCACAAGATCAGAGAGAGAATTTAGACTAAAAATCATTCAGATCGCCTAAAGAAATTATGCCAAAAGTTTAATTATCATGTCGAGTCTTTTATCTTTGTGAGTCGCAAGAAATACAGCATTATGGAAAAATCAAATAAAAGAATAGAAGCTTTACTTTACCACGCAAAACCTAGACCAGGAAAGATTCAGGTATTACCTACAAAGCGTTACGCTACACAACGAGATTTATCACTTGCATACTCCCCCGGAGTTGCCGAGCCTTGTCTAGAAATCGCAAAAGATGTTTCAAATGTCTATAAATATACTGCCAAAGGAAACCTAGTAGCGGTTATCACAAACGGAACTGCCGTTCTAGGGCTTGGAGACATCGGACCTGAAGCGTCAAAACCAGTAATGGAGGGGAAAGCACTTTTATTTAAAATTTTCTCTGATATTGATGTTTTCGATATTGAAATAGATACCAAAGACGTTGATAAATTTATCGAAACTGTAAAGAATATTGCCCCAACTTTTGGAGGAATTAATCTGGAAGATATCAAAGCGCCTGAATCATTTGAAATTGAGCGCCGTCTTGTAGAAGAATTAAATATTCCGGTAATGCACGATGATCAGCATGGAACCGCGATTATTTCATCTGCTGCTTTAATCAATGCATTAGAACTTGCCGACAAGAAAGCCGAAGAAGTAAAAGTTGTAGTATCTGGAGCTGGATCAGCCGCTTTAGCTTGTGCCAATTTATATTTACTTTTAGGTGTAAAGCCAGAAAACGTATTGATGTTTGATTCCAAAGGACTTATTTCTGCAGATAGAGAAAACGTCAAAGTGATGCAGCAAAAATATGCAAACGGTGCTGCCGGCACAACGCTTCTTGAGGCGCTAACTGGAGCGGATGTTTTTCTTGGACTATCAACTGGAGATATTATGACCGCCGAAATGCTTCTCGCGATGGCCGATAATCCGATTGTTTTTGCAATGGCAAATCCTCAACCTGAAATAGATTACGAACTGGCTGTTTCTACTCGTAAAGATGTAATTATGGCAACAGGGCGATCTGATCATCCTAATCAGGTGAACAACGTACTTGGTTTTCCTTACATTTTTAGAGGAGCGCTCGATGTTCGTGCTACAACTATCAACGAAGAAATGAAGATGGCGGCAGTAACTTCTTTAGCAGCTTTAGCGAAAGAATCTGTACCAGAAACTGTAAATATCGCTTACGGCGAAACCAAATTAACTTTTGGTCGTGAGTATATTATACCTAAACCATTTGACCCCAGATTAATTACAACGGTAGCGCCTGCTGTCGCAAAAGCTGCAATGGATTCAGGAGTTGCATTACAACCAATATTCGATTGGGATAAATATAAAACAGAACTGTTAGAAAGACTTGGATCGGATAATAAGATGGTTCGTCTTATTGCCAATAGAGCAAAGACAAATCCAAAGCGAGTGGTTTTTGCCGAAGCTGATCAATTAGATGTGCTAAAAGCAGCTCAAATATCATTCGAAGAAAAAATTGCATTTCCAATTCTGTTAGGAAATAAAAAGATCATCTTAGAATTGATGAAGGAGATTGGCTTTACAGCTGATGTCGAAATCATCGATCCAAAAGTGGACGAAGAAGAAGACAGAAGAAATCGCTATGCAAGTGTTTTCTATAAAGCAAGACAACGAAAAGGAATTCAGCTTCTGGACGCTCAGAAATGGATGAGGGAACGCAATTATTTTGCAGCTATGATGGTGGTCGAAGGAGAAGCAGATGCAATGGTGTCAGGATATTCTCGTAGCTATGCTTCAGTTGTAAGACCAATTTTACAACTTATTGGAAAAGCGCCCGGAATTTCTCTTGTTGCAACCACCAATATGATGATGACAAATAGAGGTCCTATCTTCTTGTCTGATACTGCTATCAATCCAAATCCGTCGGCAGAGGGAATTGCTAAAATTGCTTTGATGACTGCTAAAACAGTTCGTATGTTTGGAATGGAACCAGTTATTGCAATGGTTTCCTATTCAAACTTTGGATCATCACAAGGCGAAAGCGGAAAAAAATTGCGGGAAGCCGTTGCTTATTTGCACGAGCATTATCCTGAATTAGCGGTTGACGGGGAACTACAGTCAGACTTTGCTTTAAATCCAGAAATGCTGAAAAAGAATTTCCCATTTTCTAAACTAGCTGGGAAAAAAGTAAATACGCTGATTTTTCCAAATCTAGATGCAGCCAATATTACCTACAAGATGCTCAAAGAATTGTATGGAGCAGACTCAATTGGGCCAATTATGTTGGGAATGAATAAGCCTGTTCACATCTTTCAACTAGGTGCAAGTGTAGACGAAATGGTCAATATGACAGCTATCGCCGTTATCAATGCGCAGTCTGTAGAAAATCGTATTAAGAAATAAATTAATTTTTGTTTAAGCTCCTGTCACGTATGTAGCAAGAGCTTAAACTTTTTTGCTATATTTGGCTTTTACTTAACGTTTTATGATTGCACATATTCAAGGCAAATTGGTAGAAAAACTGCCTACTGAGGTGTTAATAGACTGTGGTGGTGTAGGCTATCAAGTCAATATCTCTTTGCATACTTATTCTCTTATTCCAGATACCGAAAATATCAAACTATTTACTTACCTACAAATTAAGGAAGATTCGCACACCTTGTTTGGTTTCGTAGAAAAATCTGAAAGAGAAATTTTCAAAATGCTTCTCTCAGTTTCAGGCATAGGCGCTAGTATTGCTAGAACTATGCTATCATCATTGGAGCCAAAACAAATTATACAAGCACTAGCTTCTGGCGATGTTGCAACCATACAATCCATCAAAGGAATTGGTAGCAAAACTGCGCAAAGAGCCATATTAGATCTTAAGGAAAAGGTATTGAAAATCTACAACCTGGACGAAGTTTCTATAGTGCAAAACAATACAAACAAGGATGAAGCGTTATCAGCATTGGAGGTTTTAGGTTTTAACAAAAAATTGGCTGAAAAAGTAGTCGATAAAGTTGTTAGAGAAAATCCTGAAGCATCAGTTGAAACCATTATTAAACAAGCTCTAAAAAATTTATAATACTTGAAAACAGTGTATACAGCAGGATTTTCTGCAATGAGACCCGTAATGTTTTTGCTTTTGTTAATTGCATCAACACAGACACAAGCCCAAGTTGACCAAGAAACACAAGATACTATTACAGGAAGTGTTGTCGGACAAATTGCTATCGGAAATCCGTCAAGCATTCTAGAAGCATATACTTACGATCCCGTAACTGATCGGTACATCTACACAAATACAGTAGATGGTTTTAATATAAATTATCCGATAATCTTAACTCCAAAAGAATATCAAGAACTCGTACAACGAGAAAGTATGCGCGCGTACTTTAAACAAAAATCTGACGCAATTGATGGTAAAAAAGATGGAAGTGATGCTGCTCAACGCGACCTTTTGCCTCGATACTATGTAAATTCGGGTCTTTTTGAATCGATATTTGGAGGCAACACAATTGATGTAAAACCTACAGGATCTGTTGAAGTTGATCTTGGCGCACGTTACACAAAGCAAGATAATCCAGCTTTTTCACCTCGAAATAGAACTTCTACTACGTTTGATTTTGATCAGCGTATAAGCATGAGTTTGATGGGTAAAGTAGGAACTCGATTAAATGTAAATGTGAATTATGATACTGAATCTACATTCGCATTTCAGAATCTTATAAAACTAGAATATACTCCAACAGAAGACGATATTATTCAAAAAATTGAAGTTGGAAATGTCAGCCTTCCATTAAATAGTTCGCTAATACGTGGAGCGCAAAGCCTCTTTGGGGTGAAAGCGCAATTCCAATTTGGTAAAACAACCATAACGGGAATTTTCTCCGAACAGAAATCTCAGACAAAAAGTGTAACCGCAGAAGGTGGTGGTACTGTTGAGCCTTTTGAACTTTTCGGTCTTGATTACGATGCTGACAGGCACTTTTTCCTTTCTCAATATTTCCGTAGTAAATACGATAAATCTCTAAATAACTATCCGTTTATTGATAGCCGTGTACAAATTACAAGAATTGAAGTATGGATTACCAACAAGCAAAATAGGGTAAGCCAGAATAATAACAACCTACGTAATATTATTGCCCTACAAGATTTGGGGGAGTCGCAGCTTACAAATTATTTGGATCCCGTAGTGGTTGGAACACCTCCAGGAGGATTTTTTAATAATCCTGCAGATTCTCCATCTGACAATAAAAATAATGATTACGATCCGGGACTTATTGATGCAGGCGGTGCCCTTAATGGAAATATTAGAGAAATCGTTACTGCAAATTCAGGTTTTATTGGAATCACTCCTTCCGAAGGTCGTGATTATTCTAAGCTTGAAAACGCTAGAAAATTAACTTCAACAGAGTATACATACAATACACAACTTGGATATATATCGCTTCAGCAAAGACTAGCTAATGACGAGGTCCTTGCAGTAGCTTACCAATATACAATTGGAGACAAAGTATATCAAGTGGGTGAATTTGGAACCGACGGAATTGATGCAACTCAAACTGGCGCTGTAGATCCTGTAACAAATCAGCCAACAACCGTTTCGACTCAAGCATTATTATTGAAAATGCTAAAAAGTAATTTGACAAATATTGCAGATCCAGTTTTTAACTTGATGATGAAAAATATTTATCAAATTCCTGGCGCCTATCAATTAGAACAAGAAGATTTTAGATTTAATATTCTTTACACAGATCCTTCGCCGCTTAACTATATTACGCCAGTTGCAGGAACTCAGTTTCCAGCTACTAACGATCCTGAAAAGCAAGTTGCCGAAACGCCTTTATTGCAGGTTTTTAATGTAGATAGACTTAACTATAATAATGATCCACAAGTGGGAGGAGATGGTTTTTTTGACTTTTTGCCAGGAATTACAGTAGACAGGCAAAATGGTCGAATTATTTTTACATCAGTAGAACCTTTTGGTAAACTGCTTTTTGATAAACTTAGCCAAGGAACAGAAGATTATACGGATCCTAATACATACAATGCCAACCAAGCTAAATACGTTTTTAGAAAAATGTATAAGAGTACTCAAGCAGGTGCATTGCAAGAATCTGACAAAAATAAATTTCAACTTAAAGGTCGATTCAAATCTTCAGGTGGTGACGGAATCCCAATTGGCGCTTTCAACGTTCCAAGAGGTTCAGTTGTGGTAAGCGCAGGCGGACGAATTCTTGTAGAAGGTGTAGATTATAGTGTGAATTATCAGCTTGGAAGAGTGCAGATTTTGGATCCTTCACTTCAAGCATCAAATACTCCTATTGAGGTTTCGGTAGAAAACAACTCAGTATTTGGACAACAGACGCGCCGTTTTATGGGTGTTAATGTGGAGCACAAATTCTCAGATAAATTTCTAGTAGGTGCGACATTTCTAAAAATGAGCGAAAAACCATTTACTCAAAAATCAAACTACGGACAAGAATCTGTAAACAATTCAATCTTTGGTGCTAATGCAAATTTTGCAACGGAAGTTCCGTTCCTAACAAGACTTGTAAATAAATTGCCAAACGTTGATACGGATGTACCATCGAATATATCTATTCGCGGAGAAGTAGCATTCCTACAACCTGATTCGCCAAAAGCAGATAATTTCCAAGGAGAAGCAACTATTTATATTGATGATTTTGAAGGTTCGCAAACTGCCATTGATATGCGTTCGCCGTCAGCATGGAGTCTTGCAAGTGTGCCAGTTCGAAATTCAAACAGTTCATATGGAGATTTTGGTGCCGATGCAAATGATCTTAGTTACGGATATAAACGAAGTAGAATTTCTTGGTACAGTATCGATCCAACTTTTTATGCAAATAAACCAACCGGAATTTCTCCTCAGGATATTGCCTTAAATGCGACAAGAAGAATATTTAGCGCAGAACTTTATCCCCAGACAGATATTGCAGTAGGGCAAACTCAAGTAGTAAATACTTTTGATTTATCCTACTATCCTACAGAACGAGGACCTTATAACTTTAACCCTTTGGCAGCAGCCACAAATGGATTTTCAGGAGCACAAGCTACAGAAAACTTTGGAGGGGTGATGAGAGCAATCAATTCTACAAACTTTGAACAAGCGAATGTCGAGTATATACAATTTTGGGTATTAGATCCATATTTTGATCCCGGAAATCCACAATCTCAAGCTTCAGCAGGAAATAGCGGAAAATTATATTTTAACCTTGGATCTATCTCAGAAGATATCTTGAAAGATGGCCGCAAGCAGTATGAAAATGGATTGGGCGCTGATCAGATTTTAGTAAATCCTGCTCCAATTTGGGGTAATGTTCCAGCTTCTCAATCGCTTATTTATGCTTTTGATACTGATCCAGCCAATAGGGCTCGTCAGGATGTTGGACTTGATGGTTTAAATGATGATGAAGAAGCAGCACGTTTTCCAGCTTTTGCAGGACAAGCAGATCCAGCACAAGATAATTATGAATATTATCTTACTGCAGAAGGTGGTATTCTAGAGCGTTATAAAAATTATAATGGAACTCAAGGAAACTCTCCTGTGGAATTGACTGGAAATAATAGAGGATCAACTACACTTCCAGACGTAGAAGACATCAATCGTGACAATACAATGAATACGATTAATGCCTATTATGAATACCAAATTGAGATTCGTCCAAATGTACAAATTGGAGATCCTTTTGTTACGGATATAAAGGAAACTCCGGCGGCAAATTTGCCAACTGGTGCAACTCCAACTTCTGCAAGATGGATTCAGTACAAAATTCCTGTTTCTCAACCGAGCAACGTTATCGGGGGGATTTCAGATTTCAGAACTATCGGGTATATGCGTATGTTTATGACTGGATTTAATGATGACATTACACTTCGTTTTGGTGCCTTAGACCTTGTACGTGGTGAGTGGAGACGTTATGAAAATTCTTTGGACATTGCAGACTCTAATCCTGATGATGACGGAACAAACTTTGACGTTCAAGCAGTAAATATTCAAGAAAATAGCGACAGACTTCCTATTAAGTATGTTTCGCCTCCAGGTGTAGTACGTGAAGAATTATACAGCAACAACTCTGTTATTCAGCAAAACGAACAAGCACTTTCTTTAAAAGTTGCCGGTACAGGACTTGAGCCGATGGATGGTCGTGCGGTTTTCAAAAACGTATCTGTGGATTTTAGACAATTCAAAAATCTAAAAATGTTCCTTCACGCCGAAGCGCTTGTTGGAGATGCGATGCCGTTACAAGACAATGAACTTATTGGTTTTATTAGATTTGGAAATGACTTTACTCAAAACTTCTATGAGGTAGAAATCCCTCTTAAAGTTACACAGTCAGGAGCTTTAAATGCAGATGAAATTTGGCCAGATGCCAATGAGATTGATCTGTCTTTAGAATTATTAACGAGACTAAAAATATTATCGATGGGTGCCTCTGCTCCTGCAGAAGATGCAAATGGAATTCGTTTCCTGAATGAGGGTGATTTAGACCCAAGTAAAGCTGGAAGATCAAATGAGCTTAGGCTGGGGATTCGTGGTAATCCCAACTTTGGACTAGTTCGTACGTTGATGGTCGGAGTGAAAAACAATACTCAAAACACAAAAATTCCAACCGGATATGTGCTTTCGCCAAAAGATGTAAGTGGTGAAGTTTGGTTTAACGAACTTCGTCTTTCAGATATGGACAACAAAGGTGGTATGGCGGCAGTCTTAAATCTTGACTCCAATATTGCAGATTTTGCAACTGTTGCGGCAACAGGAAGAATGAGCACAATTGGTTTTGGATCTCTTGAGCAAGGTTCCAATGAAAGATCTCGTGAAGATATTTTGCAATACAATCTTGTAACAAACGTAAATCTTGGAAAACTACTTCCTAATAAATGGGGAATTAATGTTCCTTTTAACTACGCAGTTGGTGAAGAAATTATTACACCAGAATACGATCCTTACAATCAAGATATTAAGCTTGATCTGCTTCTTGACAATACAGAAAATGCAGCCGAACGCCAGAATATTAAAGATCGTGCGATTGATTATACAAAGCGCAAAAGCATCAATTTTATTGGAGTTCGTAAAGACCGCGCTCCTGAGCAAAAACAACACTTCTACGATCCTGAAAACCTGACGCTTTCATACTCGTTCAATGAAGTTGAAAGACACGATTTTGAAATTGAAGATTACTTAGACCAACAACTTAATACTGGGGTTGATTATGCGTATTCTTTCCAACCAAAATTAGTAGAGCCTTTTAAGAAAAACGCATTTATGAAGAAAAGTTCTTACTGGAAATTACTAAGTGATTTCAATTTTAATTACTTGCCTTCAAACATTTCGTTCAATACAAAAATCTTACGTCAGTACAACCGTCAGCAGTTTAGACAAATTGATATCGAAGGTATCGGAATCGATCCTTTATACAGACGTAACTTCTTGTTCAATTATAATTATGGTTTTAATTACAACTTGACAAAAGCATTAAAAGTTAATTATACTGCTGCAACAAGTAATATTGTTCGAAACTATTTGGACGATAATAATGTTCCGAATGACGACATTACGATCTGGGATGACTATTTTGAAATTGGAGATGCAAATCAACACAATCAACAGATTATCGTAAATTATACTTTGCCGATTAATAAATTGCCATTTTTGAGTTTTGTAAAATCTGACTATTCGTATACTGGAGATTTCAATTGGCAACGTGCATCACTTGCGCTTGCAACGATTGAATCTAATGGAATGGAATATGATTTAGGAAATACGGTTCAAAATGCGGGGTCACATAGATTGAATACGGCTCTTAATATGGATTTATTTTATAAATATATTGGTCTAACCAAGAAGCCTAAGAAAGCGCCAGCAAAACCTGCGGCACTTCCAAAACCTGGAGATAAAATTGTAAATACTGCGCAGCCAACCGCGGACGAGCGTAATCCTTTTATGACAGGTTTAATAGGGGTTTTGACATCTGTAAAAAACATTCAGGTTAACTATACTGAAAATACTGGAACAGTACTTCCAGGGTACCTTCCGGGAATTGGATTTATGGGAACATCAAGACCTACTCTAGGATTTGTTCTAGGATCTCAATCAGATGTTCGTTATGAAGCTGCCAAAAATGGTTGGTTGACAAACTATCCAGAGTTTAATCAAAATTTTACACAAGTAACAAACAAGATTATCAACGCTACTGCAAACGTAGATTTGTTCCCTGATTTCAAAATCGATCTTACCGCTGACCGTTCTTATTCTGAGAATTTCTCTGAGCAGTATAATATTTTTGATGGTGAGTACAATGCGCAGTCGCCATATTCATTTGGTAACTTCAGTATTTCTACAATCTTGATCAAAACGGCATTTAGCGCAAGCGATGTTAATGGGTCTGCAGCATTCGATGATTTTAGAGCGAATCGTTTTATAGTCGCAAGTCGTTTGGCAGAAAATTTCTACGGAACCGCAGATTACCCACTTAATCCTGATGGATATCCTGCCGGATTCGGTAAAAATTCGCAAGCTGTATTGCTTCCTTCATTCTTGGCAGCCTATGCGGGCGGCGATGCTGGAGGAGTTTCTTTAGGAGCGTTTAGAGATATTCCTGTTCCAAACTGGACCGTTAAGTATAGCGGATTAATGCGTTATAAATTCTTCAAGGATACTTTCAAACGTTTTTCTTTGCAGCACACTTATAGAGCCTCTTATACTGTAAACGCTTTTAGATCTAATTTTGAATACGATCAAAATCCGGCGGGAGTAGATGCCGGTGGAAACTTTAATACCAAATTGATTATTTCTAATATCAACTTAGTAGAACAGT
>CBDUDY010000011.1:0-26469 GCA_965366055.1 uncultured bacterium | reverse complement strand
AATTAATTATGGAAACTGAAAACAAAAAAATATTACTAGTAGAAGATGATCAGAATTTCGGAGCAATCTTGAAAGATTATCTTATGTTGAATGACTTTGATGTCACTCTTGCCAAAAATGGTATGGAAGGATTTGAGAAGTTTAAGAAAGATACATACGATTTATGTATTCTTGACGTAATGATGCCTTATAAAGATGGATACACGTTAGCTAAAGAAATACGTGAGAAGAATAAAGAAGTGCCTATTATTTTTTTAACTGCAAAATCTATGAAAGAGGATGTACTTAAAGGGTATAAAGTGGGAGCTGACGACTATCTTAATAAACCTTTTGATTCAGAAGTTTTATTAATGAAAATAAAAGCTATTATCCAAAGAAAAGCGAGCGATACGAAGAGTGATCACGTAAAGTTTGAATTTCAAATTGGTAATTTCCACTTGAATTCAAAACTTAGATTTTTGACTTTTAAAGACACTGAGCCGATAAAGTTATCTCCAAAAGAAAACGAATTATTGAAATTATTGACTTTATATGAGAACGATTTGATGCCAAGAGAATTAGCATTAACGAAAATCTGGAGAGATGATAATTATTTTACATCAAGAAGTATGGATGTTTACATCGCAAAATTGCGTAAATATCTTAAACTTGACGAAGATGTAGAAATATTGAATATACACGGTGAAGGTTTCCGTCTGGTAGTTCGTAACAAAGAAAATAAACCTAAACTGGAGGAGTAAGAAACACTTTAAATTTCAGTTTCAGTTTTTTTACTTTTGATATAGTCTAGAATTTTGTCAAGACTTTCATTATAATTAAACCATTTGGTGTAGTCATTTTTCTTAAACCAAGTGAGTTGTCTTTTTGCGTAACGGCGAGTATTCCTTTTGATAGTTTCGACTGCAAAATCCCAAGAATATTCGTCGGCAATAAAGGCGAAAATCTCTTTATAGCCTACTGTTTGCAACGCATTATTCTCTTTATGATCCTGAAGAGATCTCGCTTCTTCAAGTAAGCCTTCTTCAATCATGTTATCTACCCGTTTATTAATTCGGTCATATATCTCTGAACGCTCCGCTTGCAAACCAATTACTATTGGAATAAAATTACGTTTTTTTGTATTTTTTGTCAAAAAGCTGGAATACGGAAGACCGGTTTGTTGGCATACTTCCAATGCACGCATTAATCTTTGTGGATTTTCCTTTTCTATAACTTCATATTGGACTGGGTCTAATTCTTTAAGTAACTCTTGCAGATATTGAATTCCCAATTTCTCATATTTTTCTTTTATCTGATTTCTAAGTTCTGGGTCGATCTCAGGAAATTCGTCCATACCAAATAATACTGCTTCTACATAAAGGCCGGATCCTCCCACCATAACAGCATAATCTGAGGTTTGATATAGGAAATCTAATGTAGCTACGGCTTCTCTCTCAAAGTCGCCTACAGTAAATCGGTCATTAATGGATTTATTGTGGATAAAATGATGTTTTACTACTTCAAGTTCAGCTTTGGAAGGTACTGCAGTACCAATGTTCATTTCGCGATAAAACTGTCTAGAGTCGCAGGAAATAATTTCGCAATTATAGTGCTGAGCAATTTGAATTGCTTTTGAGGTTTTGCCAATTGCTGTGGGACCAACTACAACAATTAGATATTTTTCTAGATTCATTCTCCAGTTTCTTTTGGGTGAAGTTTCTCTCCGCAATTGTAGCAAAAATTAGCGTGATCTTTATGATTTGCTTCGTTGCAGTTAGGACAAGTAGTAGTATTTGTTGTAGGCTTTATATCTTTTTTGCTAACAATTTCAGATGTTACAATTCCTGTTGGTACAGCAATGATTCCATACCCCATAATCATAATTACCATAGATAAAAACTGACCTAAACCAGTTTGAGGAGTTATATCTCCAAATCCTACGGTTGTCAGCGTAACTATTGTCCAATAAATACTTACAGGAATGTCTGAAAAGCCATTAAGAGGACCTTCAATCATGTACATTAGCGTTCCAAAAATGATACATAAAATTACTACTGTAAATAGAAAAACAAAGATTTTATCTCTACTTCTTCTAAGAGCAATCATAAGCATATTTGATGCTCCAATAAACTGACCAAGTTTCAAAATTCTAAAAACTCTTAGTAAACGTACCGCTCGAAGGGATGCTAAAAGATGCGCTCCTGGTAAGAATAAACTGATATAAGAGGGCAAAATCGCGAGAAGATCTATAATTCCGTAAGCGCTGAGAATATATTTTACAGGCTTACGCACCGTTAAAACTCGCGCCACATACTCGACTGTAAATAAAATGGTAATACTCCATTCTATAATATGCAAAATATGGCCATACTTAAATCTGACTGCTGCAACACTCTCAAACATGATAGCAGCAATAGAAATTAGAATTAGTATGAGGAGTATAATGTCAAAAAGCTTTCCAGTTGGAGTATCAGCTTCGTAAATTACTCTATGGAGTTTCCTCCGCAATTTTTCATTAATATGAATTTCCAAAGAAAATGAATTTTGAAATACAGTCAAAAATAGTCAATCGCTTATAAGTAGACTATTTTTAAATTTTTATTTTTTAAAATATAAGCCTGTAAAATATTCTTAATATCACCATTGTGGTCAATCGGAATCAAAATATTGTTTAAAACGTTGACATTTAGTAATTGGTAATTCAAATCAAAAAAGGCGTATCCCTTGCAGATCCCATCTTCGACAAGTATTGCGCTACGTTCATGAATCGTTCTGCCTCTTTCTCGGATAAAGAATGTCTTCCCCTCAATCTGAACATGTTTCACAAAATCTTCTACTCGCTGATTGTAGATTTTCGCTAATGGTACTGTATCATTTGACTTTACGTCAAGTTCAAAACCAATTTTTAAGAGTTTTGGCAGAATATAATATTCTTCAACAGCCATTTCTACCATGTTTTTTGCTTCTGGTAGTGTTGCAAATAGCGAAATCTCTTTGCGAAATCTATCTGCTTTTTTAACGTTCAAAATTCTATAACCTTCCTCATTTACTTCTTCATATAAACCCCATCTATAAATGGATTTATTCGAAACTTTATTCAATTCAGGTTTGTTGTCGACAATTTCTGTACGTTCTTTTATAATTCCAATTAATTCAGTAGCTGTTTCTTCGAAGGTAACGGTAAAGACCTCGGCTTGAATCTTTTTTGAAATTCTTGAGTCACCAATAAAATGTTTGTTGACCGCTCTCTTTATATTTTTACTTTTTGCAATAAAGATGATTGTTCCATCTTCCTTATGGACATAGTAAACGCCAGTTTTGGAAGGTAGTGCCTCAACGATATCGAGAAGTTTTGGCGATATTCCTTTTTCAACTTCAGTTTTGATTAATTCTTTTACAATTGTTTTTGAAGCATCTTTAGATAGTAGAAGCTTAAACAGTTTTACCGTTGCCAATGCATCTCCGCTCGCACGGTGTCTGTCTGCCATAGGAATGCCTAATGCACGAACAAGTTTCCCTAAACTAAAAGAAGGCTGCTCAGGAAGTAATTTTTGCGCAAGCTCAACAGTGCAAAGCGTATTTGTTTGGAAATCATAGCCCAATCGCCGAAATTCTGTTCGCAAAATGCGATAATCAAAACTAGAGTTGTGAGCAACTAGAATACAGCCGTCACAAATTTCGAGAATTCGCTTCGCAACCTCGTAAAATTTAGGCGCATTTACCAACATCTCATTATTTATTCCTGTAAGCTTAATTACAAAAGGCTGAATAGGAATTTCTGGATTAACCAGACTTATAAATTGATCTACGATTTCATGTCCATCAAATTTATAGATAGCAATCTCCGTAATTCCCTCTTCGTTAAATTGTCCTCCTGTTGTTTCTATGTCGAGTATTGCGTACAATAGTGTTCTTTTTTTAAATTATCTCGATCCAAATATGCTGCTGCCAATTCTGACCATTGTGCTTCCGCAATCTATTGCTAGCGTATAATCACCAGACATTCCCATAGAAAGCACGGTAAAATTATTAGCTCGTGAATATTGGTCGTAAAGTTTTTTTAGACCTGAAAATTCCTTTTCAATCTGTTCCTGTTTGTCGGTAAAAGTTGCCATTCCCATCAACCCTTCAATCTTAATACTCTTATATTTCTCTAAAATATCTGAATTAAAAATTTCTGATAGTTCATCAGCATCAAATCCAAATTTAGTTTCTTCGTCAGCAATAAATACCTGCAAAAGCACAGAAATCACTCTATTGTTTCTTTCTGCTTGTTTATTAATCTCGTTCAAAAGTTTTAGACTGTCAACTCCATGCACAAGCGCTACGTAAGGAGCCATAAATTTAACTTTATTGCTCTGTACATGTCCTATCATATGCCATTGAATATCTTTTGGCATTTCTTCAAATTTATCAGTCATCTCCTGAATCTTATTTTCACCAAAGATTCTCTGACCAGCATTATATGCTTCCATTAAATCTACCACAGGTTTGGTTTTTGAAACCGCAACGAGTGTAACATTTTCTGGCAAAGTTTTTTTTATATCTAAAAGTCTAGCAGCGATACTCATTTTTCTTATCATTTAAAGTTCATAAACTACGAGGCCACTTCTAAACTTAGGCTCTATATATGTACTTTTTGGAGGCATTATCAAATTTGCGTCAGCGATATTTTTAATATCTGTAATATCTGCCGGGAAAAGTACAAACCCCAATTCAAACTCTTCGGAATCAATAATTTTTTTAATATCGATAACCGATTTCTTTCCTGGTATATAATCTATTCTTTCGTCATTGCGCAAATCAGCTATACCGAGTATTGGTAATAAAACGGTGTCGTATAGGATTTGTGCATCAAGGCCTTGAAGAGGATCATCAAATGAAAATTTTTCTAACTTTAGCGAAAGCGCATAAAATTCATTTTCCAAATACATTCCAAATTCATGTTTTTTGCTTGGATGAAATAACTGCTGAGTCTTAATTTCAATTTGAAAATTTTCTGATACACGTTCAAGAAATTCCTCTTTAGAAAGGCCGTTTAAATCCTTTATCAAGCGATTATATTCATAAATTTTCACGTTGCTATCAGCTATTAGAAAACTCATAAATACTGATGCTGTGTCTGTCTTGTTCAATTGCTCGTCATATAACATTTCGGCAGAAGCTGATCTATGATGTCCATCGGCAATATATAAATCGCCTATTTCTAGAAAGGTTTTCTGAAGAAATTCAATTTCAAGAGGATCATCAACTTTCCATAAATAGTGAATATCTTTTACGGTGGTAGCAAATTCAAAATCTGCCAATACCGAAGTTTTATCCTTCAACCATTGATCAATTAGCTCATTATCAGGATAGCTCATCAATACTGGCTCTGTGTTAAAACCAGCATATTTCAGGTAGTCTTTAAATAATTCTACTCTATATTGCAATGTATCCTCATGTTTTTTTATGAGGTCATTTTTGTAATCTTCGATTGAAGTAGCAAGGATTATTCCAGTAAAAATATTTTTCTCTGTCTTTATTCGGTGAACATAAACTGCGGGTTTTTCGTCTTGAACTAAAACCTTATCATCCTTAAAATCCTGATACTTTTGATGCACTAATTTAAATCGTCTTTCAAAAGTAATTTTCTGCTGATTGGTGTAGGCAGGATTTAAAATATGTAAAAATGACAATGGATTAAAGTCCAGCTGCGAGGCAAGTTCTGCTGCTGAATATTCTTCGTAGGAACGAGAAGTAACCAGACTCACTTTGTCTCGAGTTGGTCTAAATGCTTTAAAAGGATATATTTTCGCCAAAATTGTTACTTATTCGAAATTCTATTAGTTTTTCTGAAATTGTTTTGCAACGGTTTCTGCTTTTTTCGAAGTAGAATAATCGTAGAAACCTTCTCCAGATTTAATTCCCAACTTTCCTGCACGTACCATGTTTACCAGAAGAGGACAAGGAGCATATTTTGGATTTTTAAATCCGTTATACATCACTTCCAAAATTGCTAGGCAAACGTCAAGACCGATAAAATCTGCTAATTGCAAAGGTCCCATTGGATGAGCCATTCCAAGCTTCATGACAGTATCTATTTCATAAACACCCGCAACTCCGTTGTACAAAGTCTCGATAGATTCGTTAATCATCGGCATAAGGATACGGTTGGCAACAAAGCCAGGATAATCATTTACTTCAACTGGCGTTTTTCCTAATTGAACAGACATTTCCATAATTGATTTTGTAACCTCGTCAGAAGTATTGTAACCTCGAATGATCTCGACCAATTTCATAATTGGCACAGGATTCATAAAGTGCATTCCTATTACACGCTCTGGATTATTAACAACTGCTCCAATTTGAGTAATAGAAATAGATGAAGTATTGGTTGCCAGAATTGTGTCAGCTTCGCAATAGTCATTTAATTTTTTAAATATATCAAGTTTTAGAGTAATATTCTCTGTAGCTGCTTCTACGACAAGATCAGCACCAGCGACACCATCTTTAATATCAGTATAGGTAATAATATTAGCAATCGTAGCAAATTTTTCCTCTTCTGAAATTGTTCCTTTGGATACCATTCTGTCAAGGTTAGCAGCAATTGTAGCCATTCCCTTGTCTAGTGATTTCTCCGATATATCGATAAGTTTTACTGTGAATCCTTTTTGTGCAAATGTGTGTGCAATTCCGTTACCCATCGTACCGGCTCCAATTACTGCGATATTCTTCATTAAAATATATTTTATATTATTGTTTTATTGTTGATTTCGTATCAAAACAGTCAATTATTTGATAAGCTACGCGCAAAGCTTCGGTTCCGTGTTCTAATGTTACTACAGGATCAGTATCTGTAATAATAGAATCGGCAAAGCTTTCTAGTTCAGCAGCTATGGCATTGTTTTGTTCTACCTCCGGATTTGCAAAGTAGATTTGTTTTTTAATTCCTTCCGCATTTTGTAGGATCATATCAAAATCTCCTGGAACTTCTGGTGCTTCTTTCATCTTTACTACCTCGCATTTCTTCTCTAGAAAGTCCACAGAAATGTACGCGTCCTTCTGAAAAAAACGAGATTTTCGCATGTTTTTTAATGAAATTCTCGACGCAGTTAAATTTGCAACGCAGCCATTTTCAAATTCAATTCTGGCATTCGCAATATCCGGGGTTTCAGAAATTACGGCAATTCCACTAGCATGAATTTCTTTTACTTTTGAATGAACAACGCTCAAAATAGCATCAATATCATGAATCATTAAATCTAAAACAACGGGAACATCCGTACCTCTTGGATTAAATTCCGCAAGACGGTGAGATTCTATGAACATCGGATTTTCAATCATCGATTTTATTGCAATAAATGCAGGATTAAAGCGCTCCACATGGCCCACTTGTCCTTTAACATTATACTCTTTTGCGAGCGCGATAATTTCTTCTGCTTCCGCAACCGTATTAGAAATTGGTTTTTCTATAAAAATATGCTTGCCAGATTTTATAGCAACTTTTGCACATTTATAGTGAGAAAGGGTAGGAGTTACAATATCTATAACATCAACAGCCGTAAGCAGCGTAGCAATAGTTGTAAATTGTTTATAGCCAAATTCCTTGGCTACTCTAGCGCCGTTTTCTTGATTTTCATCGTAAAAACCAACGAGTTCAAATTTTTCAGATTCTTGAAGTAGTCGCAAGTGAATCTTACCTAGGTGACCCGCACCCAAAACGCCTATTTTAAGCATAGAATTGTATTTTGTACAAAAATACTAATAAAAAGATAACCTATAAGTCCTTACTGCAATAAATTAGGTCGTAGCTTGTGATGCGTCGAAATGTTAACATAGAAATTGCCTTTTTCTACTCTGAAACTATCAATATCTTTGCTATTTTTGTGTAAAATCACCCATCTATATTTTGAAAGATACTGCAAAACATCAAGGACTTAGAAATCAACTTGTTCATACACTAAAAGAAAAAGGAATAAAGGACGCGAATGTATTAAAAGCCATTGGCAGTATACCTCGACACCTTTTTTTAAATTCAAGTTTTTCCGATTATGCCTATCAGGACAAAGCTTTTCCCATAGCTGCAGGTCAGACAATTTCACAACCTTACACCGTCGCTTTTCAAACTGAACTTTTACAAGTAAAAGCGGGTGATAAAGTTTTAGAAATTGGAACAGGATCGGGCTATCAAACGGCCGTATTATTTGCAGTAGGAGCGAAAGTATATAGTGTTGAAAGACAAAATGAACTTTTTAAGCAAACTTCATTGCTACTTCCAAAGCTTGGAATCAACCCTAAGCATCTATCTTTTGGTGACGGCTATAAGGGTCTGCCACTTCACGCACCTTTTGATAGTATCATTGTTACCGCGGGTGCACCTTTTATTCCGCAACCACTTATGGCGCAGTTAAAAATAGGAGGAAGGCTAGTAATTCCTCTCGGGGAGGATCATCAAATTATGACTCTTCTTATTAGAAAGACAGAAAATCAATTTGAAAAGCATGAATTTGGAGAATTTCGTTTTGTGCCTTTATTAGAAAATAAAAATTAGAATCTAAATATGTTAAATGTAACTTCTAATTATTGAAGTTCTTTTTAATTCTTTGAAGATCTCTTTTAGTGTCTTGTTCTTTTAGCGATTCTCGTTTGTCGTACGTTTTTTTACCTCTACAAAGACCAATTTCTAATTTTGCAAGACCTTTTTCATTTGTAAAGAGTCTTAGCGGAACAATAGTAAGACCTTTCGCCTGTACACTACGGGCTAAACCTTTAAGTTCCTTTTTCTTTAATAACAACTTACGCTCCGAGCGTGCTTTGTGATTAAACTGGTTTCCAAAAGTGTATTCTTCGATATAGGTATTAATTGCAAATAATTCGTCGTTTGCAAATTCGCAAAAGCTTTCGGTGATATTTGCTTTTCCCATTCGTATCGACTTTATTTCGGTACCTGCTAGAACAATTCCTGCGTTAAACGTTTCGATTACTTCATAATCAAATCGAGCTCTTTTATTGTAGATGTTTATTGTTTTCAGCATAGTGTGCAAATGTATGAACAAATACCTTATAGTACAATTTTATACTTTATTTGAATATGCTCTTTTTGAATATTTATTTAGCGATAATCGACGGTCTGAGGTTTTCCAATTTCAAAATCTTGAAATCCGAAGTCACTCGTTTTGAAAGTATTCGTTTTGATGATATTATTTCCGTCGCCAGGAAGAGAAGGATAGTACGCAAGGGACAACTGGAACGAACTGAAAACCAAGTAGTCATTACTTACAATAATTCCTAGTCCAATTTGCGAATACAATTTGCTACCAAGTAATTCTTTAGTTGTACTACCAAGCATTGCTATTGAATAGCTTAAAAATGGATTAATTCTAAAACCTCCAAAATTCCATGGTGAATAACCTTGCGTCTGTAATGTTAGCATCATTTTTTTGTTGCCATAAAGTTCGGCGTAATTTAAACCATGAATCCCATTTTCTTCATTGATATTAATCATATCACCCTTAGATCGTTCCCGATTGTTTCCAATTACAGTTCGAAATTTGACAAATTGTCTAAAATTCCAATTGTGATATGACATAAGATTTGTAAAATAATTTACTTGCAAAGTAACAGCTGTTCGAGTAGTGGATTTGTTATCAAAATAGGTTCCATATTCTGTGTTGCCACTAATATATCCCCAATCGTAATATCGTCCAATAGAGAATTTAGCACCTGCGTACGGATAAGTAAAACTGTTTTTTCTTAATGTTCCTGCAGAAATTGCAATAATCCTGCCTACAGGCACATCTTCAATAGTTCCATAATTAAAAATATATTTGTCTTTGACATATTGTCTGGAAGAAAGTGCAAGTTCCGTAAGAAAAAATTTCTCACCGCTATAAAAGCTTACCGTGTCAAAAGACATCTCTGGACGTTCGACATAGTCCACATTTAAAAATCGAGCGGTAAAAATCAAATTTGTTGTTCTATCTTTTTGCTGACCACCCTTAAATATATTGAAAGATAATCCAGCCCAATAATCTTGAGAATTGTACTTAAAATTCTGCATTTTATATTCACTCTGTAAATTGGCTACCGAATCAGATCGAAACTGTTGATCAAAATAAGCGCCAGCACCCCAACGGGTGAAAGTTGATACAAACGGACGCTCAATATCAAGAGATTTTCGGTAGTTTCTTTCTAGATCAATATCATATTCAACAGCTGTGCTGATGAATGTGTTCATTATGTTAGGAATGGTATATTTGGCACTATAAGCATCTTCTTTGGTAGTAAATTCTCGTTGATATCGATTTTCAAATTGATGACCAAGTCCTAGAAAGTTGCGCTCCTTTAGATAAAAATTGGTTCTACTGCTCGATCCAGAAATGTTGGGAATTAGACTCCAAGAATCTAAAACTCGAATATCGATATCGACAGAATCCTCACTTGTCATTACAAATACAGGTTGCATCACTACTCCCCGAACAAATTGTTGTGTACGGATAAGACGTTCTGATTCCTTCATCAGAAGCGAATCTAGAGGTTTATTTCTTTTTATAAGAAGGAGATTTCGTATTGCAAATTCTTTCGTTTTGAGATGCGCTTTGTTACCTAAAATTGAAAGTTTCTTTGTAGGCTTTCTTATCGTATCAGTCTCCGAATATCCGAAAGGATCCAAAGTTGTAATATTAATATTTCGAATAATCTTACCTTCAAACTTATTGTACGTAATTGGACGCAGGTTACGACGTTTTTTTCCGCTATTGCGAGTATTGATAGGCTGAAAGATTAGCTTATGAATAAACTTCGTGAATTTCCTTTTCTCTGAATATTTCTCGATTTTCTCATATACTTTTGTAGAATCTTTTTCCTGTGACATTGAGGAAAATGTTGCAAGAAAAAGAAATAATAGTATGTATAGAAACTGAAGCTTAGGGCGCATTGATTTCTTGATGTAAAATTTACTTGCAATTACTGCAATGGGTGAGTGATAGCTTAATTTAGAAATAGAGAACTTAACAACTTATTTTATCTCCTGCAATTTTTTTTGACGAAAGTGTAAAAGGATCATCTGCGGATGGAAATCTTTTTTCTATAATTAATCTAGCTAAAATATAACTGATAGTAGACTCTGCACCTTGATTTAGATTCACATTACCTTCTTCTAAACCATCAAAGCAGCCGCCGGTACATGGATTGTATATAGTTCTTCGCAAATGATTTTTGCCCAAAAACCAGTCAAAAGCACCTTTCATTTTTGTAAGATATTCTTCTTGTTTATATACTTCATAAAAAATATCTAGTGCTAAGATTGTGTAGGCTACGTCAATGGGCTGTTCGCCAAAATTTTCGTAATCTTCTCCTTTTTTGTACCATCCTTTATTAGAAATAACTTTAATTTCTCCCGAATCATTAAAAGTCTTAGAAAGTAGAAAATCAAAAGATTCCTTTGCAATTTCAGAATATTTTCCGTTTTTAGTCTCAAGAAAAGCATATAAAAGAGCTTCAGGAAGAATGCTATTTGCGTAGGTAAGATAACTTTCAAACCACTTCCAGCCATCTTCACTTTCATGTCGATACATTTGGACTAGTCGATCTGCTAGCGTAATAATTAAACTTGTAGTCTTATCATCTTTGTGTGACTTATTGTATAAGTATAATCCTTTAATAGCAAACGCCATTGACCTAGAAGAATGTACTTTAGAAATATATTCATAAGTTTTTTTTATTAATTCTTGAGCATGTAATTTTATACGTGAATCAATTTTATCAGAGCCATTTACTAAATAGCCTAATGCCCATATCGCACGTCCATTAGAATCTTCTAAATTACATTCCAAATTTTGTTTAGTAAAAATTCTTTTATCATCAACATAATTTAGAAAACTGCCATCATTCTGTTGACAAAAATGGATAAAGTCTAAATATTTTTGCAATTCCACAGCGTCATAATAATTACCATTTAATGCAATTTTTTCTACAACTGCAATCATTGTGCGGGCATTGTCATCTAAAGTGTAACCACTTGTTCTATCTGGTTCATTTAATTTAGAAAACTGATAGATACCAAAATCAGTAGTCATTTTGTAAACGTGTTTAAAAGATATTTTAGGATTTTTATAATGCAACTTAATGACATCTCCGGTTAATTCCTGAAATAGTCTAGCATGTGACAAGGCAGAGTTTTCCCATACTGTAGTCATTATTTTATGCAGACCGTTCATTCTCATATTTGTTCTCAAAGTAACATCAAATAGCAACTTATTTATTGCTTCCGCTAATGCTTCAGGATTTTCTCGAGGTACAATCAATCCAGAATCATTGCTTAAGAACTCTACTGCATGTGGAATTGGCGTACTTATGATAGCACAGCCACAACTGGCTGCATAAACGAATGTGCCGCTAACAGCTTGATTTGGATCTTTTGATGTAAATAAATAAATATCAGTTAGTTGCAGATATTCCATTAGCACTTCAAGACTCACATATTCATTAATGAAAACTACATTGTCCTGTAGATTAAGATCTGTAACTTTTTTTTGTAAAAATTCCCTATATCTTTCTCCTTCTTCCTTTACAACGCCAGGATGAGTTTTTCCGATAATTAGAAATAATATATTTGGTTTGGTTTTTAGAACTTTTGGCAAAGCATCTAATGTGGTTTCAATGGATTTTCCAGAACTCAAAAGTCCAAAAGTCGATAGAATTTTTCGTTCTCCAAAACCATACTTTTCTCTAAGTAGACGCTTGCTTTCATGATTTACAAAATGAGTGCCGTGCGCGATTACGTGAATTTTCTCCTCTTTTACATTATATTGCTCAACTAGAATTTTTTTTGAATTGTCCGTCATTACTAATATTCCATCGCTTTTTGTACAGATATTTTTAACATTATCTGCGAATCGGGGATCTGGATTTGGTAAGATAGTATGGAAAGATAAAAGTATTTTTTTATTTAAATCTCTTAGCATTGTCTTAAAATCCTCTTCATGACCAGCGTAAAATCCATATTCATGCTGAAAAACTACTAGAGCAATACTATCATCGGAGTTAATTTGCTTCGTAACATCGCTAAAGCTATGAGGTTCGTCAACATTTAATGTACAGTAGATGTCGCCAGTTTTATAGGAAAAATACTCGTGCGCATTTTCTAAGGCGCATATTTTAATATCAAAGCTATTTTCAAATTTATTGTTTAAGGCAGTAATTAAGTCCTGAGAATAAGTTGCTATGCCACATTCTCTAGGTGGATAAGAGGTTACAAATAATATTTTCGCAGCAGACTTTTGCATGTTAAAAGTGAATTGATTTTAATTGAAAGGGCTGAGGACTCGGCGTATTATGAAACTCTCTTGAGTAAAAATCTTTGAAATGTGATTAGTACACATGAATGATATTCTGTTGGTCATAAAAAAAAACAATCCTAGCCTATGTAAAATTCTTTAAAAATCCATCACAATTCTTATATCACTACCACCAAAAATTATAATATTCGCATTTGCTAACTGCTTACTTCTTAGCCTCTTTATCTTTTTCCTGCTGTAACTTTTCTTTCTCCTTGAGAGCTTTTTCTTTTTCCTTTTCTATAGCTTTAAGCCTTTTCTGTTCTGCTTTTTCTTTTTTCTTAAAAAATCCTCTTAGCAAAAAGTTTTCTTTTGCAGCCTCCATATTTTCGCTCAATCCTTTAGTACCTTTCTTAAGATTGCCAATGGTTTTATCTAAATTATCTGCAATTGCTTCATCATTAATCAAACGACCCAAAGTTCCTTCGCCTTTATTAATTTTATACAGAATTTGAGTTATTTCTTCCGAAGCTATTGCGGCGTTCCCAGCTGTAACTTCCAAGCTATGCATAATTTCATCCATTTCAACAGGTTCATTTGAATCTATTAATTGATTGTCTCCAATGGATTTTGAATTTGCATATCCGTTTGAAATTGTAATAATTTTATCACCAATAATCCCTTCCGAACCAATTCCCGCTTCAGAATCAACTTTAATAAATTTTCTAACTTCCTCTTTTATCAGCATTTTTACTTGCACAGTAGTATCATTGACAATCGTTATTCTATCAACTGTTCCCACGTTAATTCCTGAAAATCGTACTGAATTTCCGACTTGCAATCCGCTAACATTATTAAAACGTGCTGAAAGCGTAAATACAGGATCGAAAAGATTTTTTTGTTTGCCTATTACAAATATGGCGAGCATAAATAGACCTATTCCTACAATTACAAATAGACCTAATCGTACTTTAAATTTTGGTGTTTGATTTGCCATGTTTATTTATTTTGTTTTTTTGTTTTGTTTGTTTTTAAAAAATGAAGATATTTCCTCGTCATCGCTATTTTCAAATTCCTCAAGAGTTCCCTCTTTGTACACTTCCCCTTCTTTCAGCATCACTAGTCGATCTGCAACTGTTCTCGCACATTCAATATCGTGAGTGATAATTATAGAACTCGTTTTGTATTTCTTCTGAATGTCGTTAATTAATAAACTAATTTCGTCAGAAGTAATGGGATCGAGACCAGTAGTTGGCTCGTCATACAGCAAAATTTCGGGATCAGATATTATGGTTCTTGCAAGACTAATACGTTTTCGCATTCCGCCAGAAAGTTCCGAAGGCATCTTATCAATTGCATCAGGGAGACCTACATTTTGCAAAACTTCCATTACCTTATCGTCGATTTCTTTCTTAGATAGATTTTTTTGAGTTCGCTTAAGCGGAAATTCTAAATTTTCACGAACAGTCATAGAATCGTACAATGCACCGCTCTGAAAAAGAAATCCTATTTTTTTTCGAACTTCATTTAAGTCGACCGAATTTAAATTTGTAACTTCTTGATCTCCAACTTTAATACTTCCAGAGTCTGCTTTTAGCAGGCGGACAATACATTTAATAAGTACTGATTTTCCTGTTCCTGATTTTCCTAATACAACTAAATTTTCATTATTATGCAGTTCTAGAGATAATCCGGCAATGACGCGGTTTGAACCAAAACTCAAATGGAGATCCTCTATTTTTATAACTGGTTTAGAAATATCCTTTTTATCCTTTTCTAAAACTGTAGTGTTTGTGTCGTTTTGTTCCATTATTTAAGTAAGTCAGTTATTTGTACAGCAATTAAGTCTACAATAATTACAAGTAAAGACGCCATTACTACGGCGGAGTTTGCGGCTTTTCCTACGCTTTCTGTTCCTCTTCCGGCGTTGTATCCTTTATAACATCCTACAAGACCAATAACAAGTCCGAAAAAGAATGTTTTTATAATTGCCGGAAATAAATCCGCAAATTTTACAGATGAAAATGCTTGCGAAATAAAAAGCACAAAACTTACGTCACCTTTTATATTTGCTCCCGCCCAGCTTCCTATAATCCCTAGTCCATCAGCATAAAGAGTTAATATTGGAATCATTAAAGTTGCAGCTAAAACTCGTGGGACGATTAGGTATTTAAAAGGATTTGTGGAGCTTACTTCCATAGCATCAATTTGCTCTGTTACCCGCATAGACCCTAACTCAGCACCCATACTAGAACCGATTTTTCCAGCACAAATAAGAGCAGTAATTACTGGTCCCATCTCACGGATAATCGAGATTGCAACCATTCCAGGCAACATGCTTTCTGCACCGAAATTTACTAGTACTGGTCTAGATTGAATTGTTAGTACTAATCCAATGATAATACCAGTTATCCCGATAAGCGCAAGGGATTTATTTCCAATTTGGAAACATTGTTTTAGAAATTCCTGAAATTCAAATCCTCGAGAAAAGGTGTTTCGTATTACCTTCATCAGAAATATAAATACATCGGCAACATTTACTAGAAATTCGTGGAATTTTGAATTGTTTTCAATGGTTCTCTCGCCAACCGCAATGCTTTTCTTTTTTGCGTACTCTTTAATATTCCTACGAGGTACAGTTTTGTCCATATTATTATTCATTTGTTTTTTGAGATTCTACTTCTGCGTTTTTTTCTGTATATACTACTTTTGGTGCTAGCGGATCAGTCGTTTCTGAGTTCGCATTATATCCATCAAAAGATGAAAATTGCATTTTATTCCATTTAAATTTTTTGGGCAAATCATCTCCCAATAAGTATCCCCAAGGTTCGAGTTCGTCGATTCTATCAAAGATCACTTTGCAGATAGCTAGCAATGGAATCGCCAAAAACATTCCAGCGAATCCTGCTAGTGATCCTCCTATAATAATACCAATAATACTAGCGAGCGCATTCATCTCCACTTTTGAGCTCACAATAAGAGGCACAAGTAAATTATTATCTATAAACTGCACAACAATATTTACAGCTATCACTCCAAATATAATCGTCACATCTGGAGATCCACTCAATGTTGCTGCCATACTTAATAAAGCGGCCATTAATATACCAATGTACGGTATTAGATTTAGCAATCCCGTTATTACTCCCAACAAAATGGCATATTTCACGCCTATTATACTATAACCTATCGATGTCAGTGTAGAAACTGTTATCATTTGAATAAAAAGTCCAACGATATAACTTTGAATTGATACTTTAATTTGACTTAATATTTCTCTCAGTTTTGGTTTAAATTCATCAGAGTATAATTTGCATAAAAATTTGATGAAGTGATTTTTGTATAGTATAATTAAAAATGTAAGTATGGGAACTAGTATTATATTAAATAGAGAGTCTGTAAAAGAAAGTAAAGTAGTACCAACAATTTTTGTAGATCCTTCTGTAGCCTCATCTATCAGTTTTTTCTGCTCATCCTTATTGATGTTAAAATGTTGGTAGACGATTTCTTGGACTTGATCAATATGTAGAAAAAGATTTTTCTTGATAATATCCCAATCATTTATCATATCACTTATTTGCCAAGAAAGAAAAAATATTAAACCGGCAAAAAATGCTAGGAATAAAAATATTGTTATAAGTACTGCTATAACATGAGGAAATTTTAATTTTCTATTAAGAAATTTTGTAAGTGGTTCTAACAAAATCGCAAAAAGTAACGCTAGTAAAACTGGAACCAGAACTCCTTGTGCTAAATAAATTGTTAGAAATATAAGTGCTAAACTTATTAACGTAAGAGAAAACTTGGCGTAAAATGGTAGTCTAATTACTTCTTTCATACTTTATAGATTTAGAAATGGACAAAAGAATATTCTTCTTCCCATTAGAATCACAAAAGTCGCTGCATCGCAGTAGATATTTCTTATATCTTAAGTAGGAAATATTATACTATTTAACAGATTTTAGTCGGTAAATTCAGTTGTTTGAGTAGGAGTGGGCAGTATTGAAACTCCTTTCTGTAGTAACAGATTATTCGGGTATGTTGTAATTATTCCTTCAATACTTCTTATAAGAGTATGGAAAGCGCGAATATCAAGAATTTCGCCTTCCACAGAATGATCTGCATCTTCCACTCTTATATAATCGCCAATTTTGAAAGGAAACGAGAAGAAAACTATCATGCCTGCAGTAATATTACTCAAAATTGACCACTGAGCAAAAAATGCGATTCCAATTACTGTCACTACAGCAGAAAGTGCGGCAATAACGTTGTGAGCTTTAACGCCCCAAACTACAAATATCGAAATTACTGTTAGAATCGTAATTAAGATACTCATATATTTTATCACGAGATTTCTCCTTCTGTCAAGAATATGCGTGATGGCGGCTGTTTTTTTAATAACCTTTATTAGACTCCATCGGATTACTACTGCAGTAATGAGTATTACTGCAGAAGCAACTATTTCTTCTTGATATAATTCTACTAAACGCATATTCTTTAAATATTTTTTAAATAATTGTACACCTTATCAACGGGCATTCCCATCACATTAGCATAAGAACCTTCAATTTTTTCTACCGCGATCAGTCCAATCCAATCCTGTATTCCATATGCACCCGCTTTGTCATAAGGTTCAAAATTCAAAAGGTAAAAATTTATTTCTTCATCAGTAAGCACATTAAAATAGACTTTTGTAATTTCAGAAAGTATTTTCGAACCTGAATTTGTCATAAAACAAACCGATGTAATTACTTCATGCATATTTCCAGACAATGAGCGCAACATCGCGAAAGCATCATCATAATTAAGGGGTTTTCCCAATGCTTTATTTTTCAGCCAAACAATTGTGTCACTTGTAATAAGAATTTCATCGTCTGATAGTTCGTCTTTAAAAGCATTTGCTTTTAGCTCGGCTAGAAAATTCGTAATTTCCGCTGCGATTAAATGATTCGGATATACTTCTTCTATCTCTTTAAGTCTAATTTCGAATTTAAGATTCAAATCCAGAAAAAATTGCTGTCTACGAGGCGAGCCAGATGCTAGTATTATATTTTTATCTGTTAGATTTTTATGAAACACTATATTTAATATTTAAAGAAATTACTACAATAGAAAGTATTCCGAAAAGAATGACAAATTTCAAAACGTTGGAGAGATGTTGGAAATCTTTACTTGTTTTAGCAGACCAGATTCTTATAGTGAAATATATAAGAGGTCCGATAACTAAGACAAGCCCGTAGATCGTCGCGAACCACAAATCGCTTGATACAAAATAAGTGTTTATGTACAACAACAATGTAATCAGCGGAATAAAACTTAGGTAAAACACAACTCTTGCAGTCCTAGAAACGCCTAAAACTATTGGAAGCGTGTGTATATCGTCGTTATAATCTCCCTTTACATCTGCCAAATCTTTTACGATTTCTCGAATAAAATTTAGGACAAAACAGAAAATCGCATAATCCATTAAGATTTTGAATAATACCGCCAAAATCGCTTGATTATCTATGTTGATAATAGGAAATAAATCATAAACTCCGATGATAATCACACTTACCGAGAGTAATAGCGCAACAATAATATTACCTACTAGAATAGTTTGCTTAAAATTACTCGCGTACATATACAAGGTTGCGGCAATCACAATAAAAATTGCCGAAAATCCGGGTTTGCCAATAGCATTTGATAAATAAAATCCACAACCAACTCCAATTACATTTAATACAACGTAATAATTGTAAGCGATAGCTTCAGAGATGCTTTCACCAATCACAACCTGTTTCGGTTTATTAATTAGATCGGTATTAACATCAAAAATATTATTAATTAAGTATCCGCCAGCAGCGATACAAACTGTTGCCAAAACTAAAAGCGCATATTGCAAGTCAGTTAATGCAAGCGGTAATTCTTGAATTTTGAGAAATCCATATCTAAAGATTAGTTGCATCAAAGCAAGCATTATCAAATTTTGATATCTGATAAGTTTTAAAAAATCGAGCATAGTGGGGTGTTATAAGAGTGACAAATGTAGTTTAATCGTATTGTGCATCAAAATACTTGAGCCACTTTCCCTGAGTTTTCATAACTTGCTCAATCACATCTCGTACCGCACCTTTTCCTCCATTTTTATGTGACACATATTTGCTAAGATTTTTAATTTCTGCTACTGCATCCTGAGGGCAGGTGGGAAGTCCAACTAATTGCATGACGTGATAGTCGGGGATATCGTCGCCCATATATAGCACTTGAGAGGCTTTTATGTTGTAAATGTCAATATATTCTTTAAATGTTACTACTTTATCAGATGCTCCCAAATGTATGTCAGTAATTCCTAGATTCCGGAGTCGAACTCTCACTCCTTCATTACTTCCCCCAGAAATAATACAGACGTTATAGCCGCTTTCTACTGCCGCTTTCATAGCATAACCATCGCGAATATTCATAACTCGCAACATTTCACCTGTGCTAGTAATATGTACTGCACTATCTGTAAGTACGCCATCCACATCAAAAATAAAGGTGGTGATATCGTTCATTAATATTTTATAATTTTTATCGCTCATGTTGAATTGATTGTGTTAGTAAACTGTAAATATTTTTATAATTTGAATTTTCTAGAAATTTTAAATGTGCATCAATCGTATTCTGATCGCCACGGATTGCCGGGCCTGTCTGAGCTTTCTTAGGATCTAAATGGTGAATTTTCTCAGCTGTTTCCGTTATTAATGGTTTCAATATATCGAAAGGTATATTGTTGTCAGTACAGATTTCTTCCCCTATAGAATATAGAAAATTACTGAAGTTGCTTACAAAAACAGCCGCAACGTGAAGGGATTTGCGCTGCTGCGAATTTATAAAGTACACATTATCTGATACTGCAGTTCCAATTGAACTAATAATCTCAAGATCTTCGTCATTTTCAGCTTCTAGACATAAAGGAACTTTTTTGAAGTCGACACTTTTTGTTTTAGAAAAAGTCTGCAAAGGGTAAAAAACAGCTCTTCTGTTTTTAGTAGATAGAGCGCCAAGTGGCATCGTGCCCGAAGTATGTGCTACTAATCTGCCAGAGAATGGCAAAAGAGTACTCACTTCTTCAATTGCCGAATCGCTTACCGCGATCAAATATAAATCGGCATACCGCAAATCGTTATAATCTGTAATTATTTTGTCCGAATTTATTATGTTTTTGAGGCTGTTAGCTTGTCTTACAAGTACTTGCTCTACTGTTGCGTTTTTGTTGCTTAAGAATGCGCGGATCAAATGCTGTGCAACGTTTCCGGACCCAATTATTGTCACTTTCATCATTTGGCTAAATTATCAAAAAAAACTTAGACCAGCATTACATCCAACCATCTCAAAAACTAATAATTTAACTATAAAATCAGGCCTTTAGGGTTCTCTTTAATGGACAATTTTGCCTACTTTTGCATCACTTTACATTAAATTTCCAACCTCATGGTTAATAAAATAGGTTCTTTTTTATTTTCTACTCGTTTAATGGCCGTTTTGTTTCTCTCCTTTGCCCTAGCTATGGCCGCCGGTACTTTCATTGAAAACGAATACAATACTGATACTGCTCGGATAATTATTTACAATGCTTGGTGGTTTGAAGGAATAATGCTACTATTTGCTGTCAATTTTATTGGAAATATCCAGAGGTACAAACTCTGGCAATGGAAAAAATGGGCTACCTTAACTCTTCACTTATCATTTTTACTTATTCTTCTTGGAGCTTTCATCACCCGTTATATCAGTTATGAAGGAATGATGCCGATAAGAGAAGGAGAAACCGAAAAACAATTTTACTCGGACAAAACATATCTTACCATTTTTGTGGACGGTGATTATCAAGGTGAAATGAGGAGATTGACTTTCGAAAAACCAATTCTTTTCTCTCCTGTTACAAATAATAATTTCTCTATTAGTGAAAACTTCGCAGGAAAGCCTTTTAAAATCAAATATAAAGATTTTATTATGGGAGCGACAGAAACTATTACAGAAGATAAAAACGGAAGTTTATATCTAAAATTAGTAGAATCAACGGACGGATCTCGTCATGAGCATTATCTCAAAGAAGGTGAAGTTCAAAATATTCATAATGTACTTTTTGCTTTAAACTTCCCAACGAAAGGAGCAATTAACATTACTATGAATGCCGATGGAAAAACAATTCAGTCTCCCTTTGAAGGTGATTTTATGACTATGGCAACGCAGGCGCAAACTGTAGTAGCTAAAGAGATAGAGCAACCGCTAGCAATGAGATCTCTTTACAATCTTGGTGGCGCACGATTCGTATTTCCTGATGAACCTATTAAAGGAAGAAAAACCTATAAATCTGATAATGATTTTAAAAACAAAGAACATAGCGATGCGCTAATCGTAACACTCGAGGCAAACGGAAAAACTGAAGAATTAACACTTGTTGGGTCAAAAGGAAGTATCGGCGAACCACATTCGGTTACAATTGACGGTCTAGATTATACGGTGTTCTTTGGAAGTAAAGTTTACGAACTACCTTTTGCGATAAAACTGAACGACTTTATTGCAGCTAAATATCCGGGAACAGAAAAAAGTTACTCATCTTTTGAAAGTCAAGTGACGGTTATAGACGAAGGAAAATCTTTTGATGCCCGAATTTTCATGAACAATGTTCTTGATCACGGAGGATATAGATTTTTCCAAGCTTCTTTTCATCCTGACGAAAAAGGAACTGTACTTTCTGTAAACCACGATTTCTGGGGAAGCGGAATAACATACTTGGGCTATACCTTATTATATATTGGAATGATGGCGATATTATTTTCTAAAAATACAAGATTTGACGACCTTAAACGCAAATTAGAAAACGTAAAAACCAAGAAGTCAAAGCTGATTACAATACTTCTTCTGTTTGTAAGTTTCGGAATGTTTGCACAAAATCATCCTCCTCATGATGTACATGATGGCCACGATCATGCTGAACATTCACAGCAAAGTCAGTCTGCTCAGACAACTGCTGCTCACGAGCATTCAAAAGATCAAACTTCTGCGGCTAAATCAGTACCTACAAGAATGCCGACTTTGGATGAAGTTAAAAAATTCATCAATGAGAATGCAGTAAGTGAAGAGCACGCAGCAAAATTTGGTCGCCTTGTTGTACAAGATCAAGGTGGACGAATGAAGCCGGTAAATACATTTTCATCTGAACTTCTCCGTAAAGTAAGTAAAAGCGATAAATACGAAAATCTTAATGCAGATCAGGTATTCTTGTCGATGGTGCAATTTCCAAATGCTTGGTTTGAAGTGCCGTTAATTTATATAAAGCCAGGAAACGACAGTATTCGCCACATCATCGGAATTGGCAAAGATGAAAAGTATGCGCCATTTATCAAATTTTTTGATGAAACAGGAAATTACAAACTGTCAAAATATTTAGATGCCGCCTATCAAGCTGCAGTTCCAGATCAATTCCAGAAAGATTTTATAGAAACAGATCGTAAGGTTATTCTTTTAAATCAAGCTTTGAGTGGCGCTATTCTTAGAATATTCCCTATTCCAAATGATGCAAATAATAAGTGGGTTTCTTATATGGAGTTGGGCGAAATTGGTCTAAAAGGTGCCGATTCATTATTTACACAGAAGATTCTTCCCCTCTACATTTTATCGGCGAAGAATGCTGCGGAATCAAAAAATTACAAAGAAGCTGACTTTTTCCTTGATGGAATAAATAAATTTCAAGCAAAATATGGTAGCAATGTGTTGCCGCATGAAGACAAGATTACCTCAGAAATATTGTATAACAAATATGATATTTTCAAGAATCTGTACTATTATTATATGATTTCTGGTGTTTTGATGCTGTTGTTAGTTATCGTAAACATCTTCTTTGAGAAGAAAGCATTGCGAATTGCAATTAATGCTTTTCATATTCTGATAGGCTTTCTATTCTTTCTTCATACTGTAGGACTTGCCGCGAGATGGTATATTTCGGGTCACGCACCTTGGAGTGATGCATACGAATCGATGATTTATGTTGCTTGGGCAACTATGTTTTTCTCGCTCGCATTTGACAGAAAATCAAAATTGACCGTTGCTTCAGGAACATTTGTAGCCTCAATGATTTTGATGATTGCACATTGGAGTTGGATGGATCCTGCAATTGCAAATCTTCAACCAGTACTAGATTCATATTGGTTAATGATTCACGTAGCAGTAATCGTAGGGAGTTACGGGCCGTTTACACTTGCCATGGTTCTTGGATTAGTGTCATTATTTCTAATGGTATTTACAACCAAAGAAAACAAGGCGAAAATGGATTTAAACATCAAAGAGATAACTTACATTAACGAAATGGCTCTTACAATTGGTCTTGTAATGCTTACAATTGGAAACTTTCTTGGAGGTCAATGGGCTAATGAAAGCTGGGGACGTTACTGGGGATGGGATCCAAAAGAGACGTGGGCATTGATCAGTATTATGATTTACGCTTTTGTAATTCACGCGCGTTTTGTGCCTGCATTGCGAGGTAAATGGATTTATAATTTGATGAGTGTGCTCGCATTTTACTCAATTATGATGACTTATTTTGGAGTAAATTTTTATCTGTCAGGGCTGCATTCCTATGCGAGCGGTGACAAAGTTGTGACGCCAACATTTATATATTATTCTGTAGCAGCAATTGCGGTTTTAGCAATTATATCCTATTGGAGAACAAATAAATTCAAGAAGAAGCAATAAAAGCTTTTTTTATAAAACATGAACTCTCAAAAAAGGCTAATTTTTAGTTTCATTTGAGAGTTTTTTTATGATAAAGTTTTCGATTGAAAATTTTTAAAAGTAGAATATTTGGGCGAGTCCTTCGCCAGAACGACCCTGCAAAGTAGAAGTAGTAATGTGGCTCAGGTCAGGCTATTTGTTCCCAATCTTTCTTGTAACTTTTGCTTCGCAAAGCCACAAGAAAGGATTTCCACTACTATCCTTCTCGCAAAATCTCGGTCACTTCAATAATTAAGGTTATAGAAAATCCGAACATGGCAGAAACTTAGTCAATTTGATAAAACTAGAAAATATGGACCTTTAAAATAAGTACATATTGACTCTTCTAATTCCACACTTCTTATAATAACTAAAACTCATCCGAAAAAAAACCAAAAGAAAAACTCCCAAACAAAACCAATTTTTTGGTTTCATCTGAGAGTTTATTCTACTCGAAAAATTTTCTATCTAAACATCTTTTTCAATACTTTGAAGACCTTTTGACCATCTAGCCAACTGTGTTAACATTACATCAGCAGCTTTTTCAGAAATTTCGTTTGCTGTGAATTTTCCGTTTTCATCGATATTCTTTTCAAACATCGGAAAATTTACAGCCTCGCCAAGAGGAACCATTTTCATAGTAGATAATGCGGTTTTTAACGCATTTGCCGCTCTAGTTCCTGCCGAGATTCCGCCATAGCTAACAATTCCAGCCGGCTTAAAACGCCATTCCTGAACAAGATATTCCAATGCATTATGAAGTGGCGCTGGAAAATTATGATTGTATTCTGCTGTCACAAAGATAAAAGCATCCGCTTCATCAATCTTAGCACTCCACTTTTTAGTGTAATCATGTTTGTAATCTTTCAGCGAAGGATGATTTGGCTCGTCCATCATCGGTAGATTTATTACGCCAAGATCTATCACTTCCACTTCAAAATTTGGATGTTTCTTTGCTTGTTCAGCGATCCAATTCGCAACTAATGGTCCTTTTCTAGTAGGTCGTACTGTGGATGATATAATTTTTAATTTATACATAAATTATTGTTTTTTTAGAAACTCTACGTCCGCTTTCAACATTACTTCATTACTCAATATCGCTTCTGGAAACTTTTCTCCTAACAGGAAATCGCTTCTTTGCAATGATCCTGTAACTTGAAATCCAGCTACAGTTTTTTTGCTTGCAGGATTTTCCATTGTTCCTCTAAACCATAATTTTAATTCTACAGGCTTCACAATTCCGTGCATTGTGAGATAGCCATTAGAAACATATCTACCTTTTTCCTTACCGTCTTTACGTATCGAAGTACTTTTGTAGTACATCTTTGGAAACTTTTCTACATCAAAAAAGTCTGCACTTCTCAAGTGCTTGTCTCTAGCTTCAACTTGGGTATTAATAGACTTTACATCCGCAGTCATTTCCAAAACTGCATCACTAAAATCTGCCTTATTGGAACTGATCGTCGCTTCAAAAGTGTTGAACAATCCTTCCACATCCGAAATTCCAAGGTGTGTGATGCTAAAAGTAAGTTTTGAATGATCTGGATCTGCTGCCCAAATATTTTGCGCAAACGAATTTAAACTAATTGTAAATAAAAGCAGAACTGCGAAATACTTTTTCATAATGGTAAATTTTGGTTAGTAAATTTGTCCCTTATACATAGGACAAAATAGGTTTACTTGTAAAAATACAACAAAGCAGAGTTAACAGGAATTGTTTTAAGAACAACTTAGAGTTTTATGTTCAAAGCTTGGATCAAATAATTAATTTTCATCGTGGTCTCAATCCGAATATTGCTATTTAAATGTTTAACTTTTATGACAAGGTTTTCAACTATTCGCGCTAATGATCGGAATAATTTGATCGGAAACTAACACAGATTTATTTTGAAAATTAGAACGTAGTTTTGCGATTTTTTTGGTTTCCTTACTCGGGTTTTTAGCGTGTATTTTTGTTTTTTGCTAGCAGTTCAAATTAGACTTTTTAGTACGCATCGCAATCTTGAATTGAATTTGAGAAATTGTCAATATCCGATTTATAAAAATCCGTCCCTGAGATTACTGTTTTCCTTTCATCATTTGAACTTTTACAAAATACCTAATGCTGCGAATTTTTATCGCATAACTTCTTGCTTTATATAAGAACTAGTAATTGTCGACAATATGAAGGTAACCTTATGAACAAACTTCGCTCACCAATAATTAAAATCGAAAAATTTACTATCCAAAAAACTGCTTTAATAATAAATCTAAAAGTTGAGAATTGGCATTTTCCAAAGGATGTTTTGTGTTTGGTAAAACCGCTAAAGTTGCATTAGAAAGTTCACTATAAATATCTAATGTCTCTCTTAAACTTACCATTCTATCAGTATCGCCCAGCATCAGTTGCACAGGAATCTCAATATTGGAAAGCTTAGCTGTTGCCAAATAATCTTGATCACCAATATCAATCATTAAATCTGCGGTCTTTGCTAAAAGTTGTTTCCAATCTTTTTCG
>CBDUDY010000010.1:0-26691 GCA_965366055.1 uncultured bacterium | reverse complement strand
GTCCTAAATAAAATATTGCAATTGCGATTCTCATTAAAATTAATACCCAAATTGGGCCTCTATACTTTCGAATTAACATCAATTCTGTAACCTCTTTCACAGCAATACGTCTAAGCGATAATGCCCATAAAAAAGGCGAAATTGCGATTAAGGTAATTACAGCGCCAATAGCATTTCCAAAGTTTGAACCTATCGTTAATGGTAGAATGTACTTTGACGAAAGTAAAATAAGAGCTACAATAATTACCGAATGGATAACCACTTGAACGATATAAGCTCTTAAAATAATTCTCCATTTGCTCACAGACTTTATTGCTTGAGTGTTGGCACTATAGCGGTCAATTCTCTTGATCCATTTCTTAGGTAAATTTCTAAGAAGAAATTTAGAAAAGGGTGTCGATAACTTGACCATAAATGGCGTGGTAAATGTCGTAACTGCCGAAACTGCTACTACAATTGGATACAAGAAGTTGCTAGTAACTGCTAAAGTTGTTCCTAGAGTTGCTATAATAAAAGAGAATTCTCCAATTTGCGATAAACTCATTCCCGTTTGAACCGACTCTTTAAGCGGTTGTCCCGAAATTAGAGAACCTAAAGTTGAACTTACAGACTGACCAAAAATCGTGACAAAAGTCAAAATAGCCACAGGCAATGCATATTCGTATAGCGTTGCTGGATCAATTAACATCCCAACCGATACGAAGAAAATAGCACCAAAAAGATCTTTTACAGGTTTTACAAGATGTTCAATATGTTCTGCTTGAGTAGTTTCAGCGATAATAGAACCCATAATAAAAGCACCCAGCGCTGGAGAAAATCCAACTCCTGCAGCAAAAATTACCATCATCAAACAAAGTGCGATTGATACAATCAAGAGCATTTCGTCGGTCAATAAGTTTTTTGCTTTCTTTAGAAGTGTCGGAATAAAAAAGATTCCTCCCACAAACCAAGCAATTAGAAAGAAGATCAATTTTAAAACTGACTGAAATAATTCCTCACCGGAAAACTGCTGACTCACGGCGATCGTTGATAGTAAAACCATCATCAAAATGGCAAGAATGTCTTGCACAACAAGAGATCCGATAACGATCCCTGTAAACTTCTGGCCTTTTACTCCAAGTTCGTCAAAAGTCTTGAGAATGATAGTCGTACTGGAAATAGATAAGATTACTCCCAGAAATATACTGTCCATAGAACTCCAACCCATTGCGGTACCGACGAGATAACCAATGGCGACCATCGCTATAATCTGGGTAACCGCGGTTATGCTAGCGGTGCCGCCGACCTTCATTAACTTCTTGAAGCTAAATTCAAGTCCAAGACTGAAAAGTAAAAAAATAACCCCAATTTCTGCCCAAACTTCCACACTATGCATGTCGCTGATGGAAGGGAAAAAATCAAAATGATTTCCCGCAAGAAATCCTGCAATCAAATACCCGAGTACTAGCGGCTGTTTAATTTTCTTAAATAAAATAACAGAAACAGCAGCAGTCATCAAAATGAGCCCCAAATCGCTGATAAGAGGCTCTAGATTACTTGTAGTTTCTGCAACAGTTTGAACTAAACTCATTGTTGTTTGTGGTGCTTATTTTAATGTTTAAAAATATTATTTTTCAGAAAGATTCCTAGAAAAATTATATTCCTAAATAATTGGAAGGCGTAATTTCTAATAATTCTGCTTTGATCTCACTCGAAACAGATAAATTATTGATAAACTCGTGCATCGAATCTTTATTGACGGTCGTATTCTTACGAGTCAAATCTTTTAATGCTTCGTAAGGATTTGGATAGCTTTCGCGTCTCAAAATCGTTTGAATTGCTTCGGCAACGACCGCCCAGTTATTTTCTAGATCTTCAGCAAATTTTGCCTCGTTGATTAGAAGTTTGTTCAATCCTTTTAATGTTGCTTCAAAAGCAATAAGTGTATGTCCAATTGGCACACCTATATTTCTTAAAACGGTACTATCAGTTAAATCTCTTTGAAGTCTTGACAAAGGTAATTTTGCCGAAAGGTGTTCGAAAATCGCATTCGCAATTCCTAAGTTTCCTTCTGAATTTTCAAAATCAATAGGATTTACTTTATGTGGCATCGCAGAAGATCCAATCTCTCCAGCTTTAATTTTTTGTTTAAAATATTCCATCGAAACGTAAGTCCAAACATCTCTGTCAAGGTCGATGATGATTGTATTGATACGTTTTAATGCATCAAAATAAGCTGCAAAATGATCGTAGTGCTCAATTTGCGTCGTCGGGAAAGAGTGGTGAAGACCTAAAGTTTCTTCAACAAAGTGATTTCCAAATTTTTTCCAATCAATATTTTTATAAGCAACTTTATGCGCGTTGTAATTTCCAGTTGCTCCACCAAATTTGGCTGCAAAAGGAATTTGAAACAATAGATTCATTTGCTCTTCCAATCTAACCACAAATACATCAAGTTCTTTACCCAAACGAGTAGGAGAAGCAGGCTGTCCGTGAGTTCTTGCCAACATTGGAACGTCTTTCCATTCTTCAGCAAGTTCATTTAATTTAGCAATAAGCGACATTAAAGATTTTAAGTAAACATCTTCAAATGCTTCTTTTGCCGAAAGTGGAATTGCTGTGTTATTAATATCTTGAGAAGTCAATCCAAAGTGGATAAATTCTTTATAATCTTGAAGATTTAAGGCATCAAAAGCATCTTTAATAAAATACTCAACTGCTTTTACATCGTGATTAGTAGTTTTTTCAATCTCTTTAATTGCAGCAGCGTCATCAGAAGAAAAATTTCTGTAGATATCACGAAGGCTTTCAAATTTCGATTCATCAACATTCTTAAGTTGTGGCAAAGGAATTTCGCAAAGTGCAATAAAGTATTCAATTTCTATGCGCACACGGTATTTTATAAGTGCCTCTTCTGAAAAGTAAGGGGATAGTGAAACCGTTCTGCTTCTGTATCTTCCGTCAATTGGAGAAACAGCATTTAAATCTGTCAAAGTGATCATTTTCTGCTTGTTTTGGATTGCAAGCAAATATAACTTCTACGATTCAGAAATGAAAGTTGTAACACTTCTTATTTCATAATATTCTCATAAAAAAGTTTCTCCGACTCTGATTGATTGGCTACTTTTGCCACCTAAATTTAATATCATGGTGGATATAGAATATCTAAGTTTTCTCGAAAATATTTTAACGGACGAAAGAAAAGCTAGATTCACATCTGTTCTTGCACAACGCACAAATCACTTTACAATCGCGGTCGAAGATATTTTTCAAATGCACAATGCAAGCGCGGTAATGCGTAGTTGTGAAGTATTTGGAATTCAAACTCTAAATGTTGTTGAAGAAAAATACGGAAAAACCATCGACAAAGAAATTGCAATGGGTGCTCAAAAGTGGGTCGACATCAATCGTTACGATTCAATTGGCGACTGTATAAAAAGTCTGAAAGCTAAGAATTATCAAATTGTTGCCACTACGCCTCACAAAGATGACTGTTTATTGCAGGATTTTGATATTACAAAACCATCAGCTTTATTCTTCGGAACAGAACGCAATGGACTCTCTGAAGAAGTTTTGGAAGCGGCAAATGCATTCGTAAAAATTCCGATGGTTGGATTTACTGAAAGTCTTAATATTTCAGTTTCCGCAGCAATTATCATTCAGAATATTATGGAAAGGCTGAAAAGTTCTGATATTGTTTGGAAATTAAGCGACGAAGAAATTCTAGATTTACGCCTTCAATGGGCAAAAAGTTCGATAAAAGATATCAAAAGAATTGAAGAACGCTATTATCAATAACTACTTTTTTAGAATTTTATATTCTTCAAAACAATCGCTTATGGCATCAAGAATTTGGAGGTCATTCGCCGTTCTAATAAAAGACTCGCTATAATTGCAACGCGCCATAATTTCGGGAATTTCATTCTTGTCGATCCCCAATAATACAGCAACAGTTTCTCGGTCAAATTTCGAAGCAAGCAGATTTCGAACCGTGTCATCTTTCTTCATAGACTTCAATTTGCGAAGTTCCTTGTTCTTACTTCCGAAGAAATTATAAAGAGCATCAGCAGGATTAAAGATAGAACCTAACACTTTTCCGAAAGCTCCAGGAGAATATTGTCCAGCTTCATATCCTTGTGGAAGGCCAGAAATACTATACCTATAGTTTTCGTTGATAGGAATCAGTTTGGAATCAACTTCCAAGTATCCGGTAAGTTTATAAGGAATAATAACAACTTCTTCTAGCGCAATTGCTTTTTCGGTAAGCTGAATTGTAGTGGTTTTATTTTTTATCCAGTCATTAGTTACCCGAACCTTTAGTGAGGTAAAACCTAAAAGTGAAATGTGCAGGGTGTCATTGAGCGATGCTTTAATTTCAAAATATCCCAAATTGCTGGTTTGAGTACCTACTATTTTGTTGAGATTTATGATATTGGCACCAGCTACCGCCATTTTGGTATCAGAACTAATGATGTTTCCAGATATCGTTTGATACGAAAGTTCCTGTGCCGCCAAATGTAGGAAAGTTGTTATAAAAAAAAAGAAGACTACAAAATATCTCATACCTGTTTTTGAAAGGCTAAATGTACTTAAACACTCTTAGATATCTTGTAGTCTACTTAATATTGTTGAAAAATTAACACATTGAGGTGTTAGCTTTTTCTAGGTCTTCTTGAACGGTCAGATGATGAGTCATCTGATCTTCTTGGAGCTCTATCAGAAGAACCTTCTGAAGCTCTTCCAAATGATTCAGATCTGCGAGGTGCACGATCACGATCAGATGAGAATCCGCTTTCACGACGAGGTGCTCTGCTAAATCCACCGTCTCTGCTTGAAGATGAAGATGATCCTCTATCAGATCTAAATCCTCCACCGCCACCAGAACCGCCACTTCTGCTTCCGCTATCTCTTCTTGGGCCAAAGCCTCCGCCGCCGCCACCAGAACTACGTCCGTTGTGATCACGTCTTCCGCCGCCGCCGCCTTCATTCTTAGAAATTTCTACATTGATTCTTCTACCTTCAAGTTCAACATTGTTAAGGATTTCCATAACTTTATCGCTATGCTCATTGTCAGTATTAAAGAAAGAGAACCCTTCTTTTACGTCAACTTTATAAACATCATCACGTCCTAGATCCAAAGTTTCTTTAAGGAAATCTTTTAGGGTCATCCAGTCAAAGTTGTCTCTACTTCCTATGTTAAGGAAATAACGAGTTGCTCCGTCGTTGCTAGAAGAAGAAGAAGATCCGCTGTCCGGTCTACGCTCTCCAGCTGATTGAGAAGATAAATCTCTGTTTTTCTTGTAATAAGTAATGAAACGATTAAATTCAACAGAAACCATTTTCTGGATTAGCTCTTCTTTTGTAAGATCAGCTAAAACTTCGTTGATTGCTGGCAAATATCCTTCGATTCCTGCATCTACTTCTACGTCTTTTATTTTGTTTGCAAGGTGCAACATTTGAGTTTCACAGATTTCTTCTCCAGATGGAACTTGTTTTTCTGTAAATTTTTGCTGTATAATTCTTTCAATAGAAGAAATTTTACGCAATTCACTTTTTGTTACAATTACAATAGATGTACCTAATTTTCCTGCACGACCTGTACGGCCAGAACGGTGATTGTAAGTTTCAATTTCGTCAGGAAGTTGGTAGTTTACTACGTGAGTAATGTTATCAACGTCAATTCCACGAGCTGCAACGTCAGTAGCAACAAGCATTTGAATTTGTTTTCCTCTAAAAGATTTCATTACACCATCACGCTGTGCCTGAGATAAATCTCCGTGCAAAGCTGCTGCGCTGTAACCATCTTCTACCAATTTTTCTGCTACTGCTTGAGTGTCTCTTTTTGTTCTACAGAAGATAACCGCAAAAATATTTGGGTTAGAATCTGCAAGTCTTTTTAGAGCTTCGTAACGATCTCTTGCATTAACTAAATAAAATTCGTGAGAAACTGTAGCAGATCCTGAATTTTTAGTTCCTACAGTAATTTCGATAGGATCGTGCATAAATTGTTTTGCAATACGAGCAACTTCTTGTGGCATTGTCGCAGAAAACAACCAAGTACTTTTTGAGTCTGGTGAAGTTGAAAGAATATTTACGATGTCTTCGTAGAATCCCATATTCAACATTTCATCCGCCTCATCAAGAACACAATAATTGATTTTTGAAATATCAACCAACCCACGGTTGATCATATCTTGCATTCTTCCAGGAGTTGCTACAATAATTTGAGCCCCTCTTTTAATGTCTCTTGCTTGTTCTGAGATACTCGCTCCACCATAAACAGCAACTACATTAATACCTTTTTCGTATTTTGAGTAGTCTTTAATACCGTTAGTGATTTGCAAGCATAGTTCGCGTGTTGGAGATAAAATTAACGCTTGTGTATTTCTGTTGCTGGCATCAATTTTTTGTATTAGCGGAAAACCAAAAGCTGCCGTTTTCCCTGTCCCTGTCTGAGCCAACGCAACCATATCAGTATCTTTTTCCAATAATAGGGGAATCGCTTTCTCCTGTACTTCAGTCGGACTTTCAAATCCTAGATCTAAAATCGCCTTCAGTAACGATTCACTTAATCCTAATTGTTCAAATTTATTCATATATGTATTTAAAATAGGGTGCAAAGGTACATCATAAAAACTTTAAATACTAGCGCAATTTATCTTATTAATTTTTTATTATCTATTGAAAATCAATAAGTTAATTTTTTTAAGAATTCTAGTAGCTGTGCAATTGCAATCCCACGATGGCTAATTGTCGCCTTTTCTTGCATAGAATATTGCGCAAAACTTCGCTCAGAACCTTCCGGAATAAATACTGAATCATAACCAAAACCTTGAGTTCCAATTCGCTCTTTAGAAATATGTCCTTTGACAATTCCTTCAAATTGATAAGTCTTTTCGCCAAGATTTAGTGCAACAATGGTTTTAAAACGTGCAGATCGATCTTCAGCACCTTCTAATTCAGCTAATAATTTGTCAATATTATCTTCGCTATTGCAATGTTCGCCAGCATATCTTGCGGAATAAACTCCTGGAGCGCCGTTCAAAGCGCTCACTTCAAGACCTGTATCATCTGCAAAACAGTCGAGTTGATAATGCTCTTTGATGAAATTTGCTTTTAGAATAGCATTTCCTTCAATTGTATCGGATGTTTCTGGAATTTCGGTAGTGCAACCTATTTCTTCTAGTCCTTTAATTGTAATATTTGAAGGCATCAATTGTGCGATTTCTTGAATTTTATTTTTATTGGAAGAGGCGAAAACTAAAGTCATATATATAAGGTGTAGAAATTTCGCGTAAGCGTCATTATTTTTGAAGTGCTAAGGTAAGCAGAAAGAAACTTTCTTTCACAGCATAAACTTGATGTGGAATTCCTGCAGGAAGTGCAATCATCTTTCCTCTTGTGAGTTCGCTTTTCTGATTCAAGGTTTCAAAAATAATATCTCCCTGCAAAACCTGAAGAGTAATTGCGCCTGTTGCACTATGCTTTTTCATAGCTGCATCAGGATGCAAGCCTACAATCACCATACACAAACTATCATTTTTGAAAATAGTCAAGCTATTTCTATCACTTCTCGACCAAGCATCTTCAGATTTAATTTGACTGATTAAAGCATCTGTATCAAAATTTAGCATTTCTTGATTGAGCGCCCTTCCACCTTCTGGTCGTTGCCGTGTTGCGCGGACAGTAGTTTGTGTCGATTTTTCGATTTTCTTTTTAGTATGTGCCGATTTACTTTTAGTATCAAACTTATCAGCCATTTCTGGCGAAAGTGAGTTGTTAGAAATATCCTCAGATGAAATATATACACCCTTTACGTGATTTATATCCGAAGAAATTGCATAAATTGTAACTTCTTCGTTTGGAATAAACACGCTAGCAACTTTATAATGACTGTCTACCGTAAAATCTTCAGGCCAAATTATCGAAGTTCCCGCGCTATACTTCAATCCATCTTCGACAAGGCTGAAACTAACTGTATAACCTTGCTGTTTCAAACTACTTAAAACTTCAGAAAATGGATGAATTGAACTCATAATAGTTTTTTTTAGGTAAGTGAAAGAATGTTGTAGAAATTGCTGATGGAAAAACAATTCAATTTACGCCATATAATAGCAATTTCAAAGTAGAATTATCCTAGATTAGTATTGCAAGAGTATTAGTTTCATAAAAAAAAAGCTCTTCAATCTAATAGATCAAGAGCTTTAAGTAATTTTTATTTTTTGGTACGCCAAGGAAACTCTTGTGTTCTCTAGAAAAATTCTAGATAGTAATACGAACAAAGACGTGCTTAATACCTTTTTTGTCAGACTCTCTTTCGTCAATTTCTAGGATATCACTCATTGACTTCAACATTGGTGTCAGTTTTGCAAATCCGTAGTTTCGAGCATCAAATTCAGGTCTAAGTCGCACGATCATATTTCCTACGTCACCCAAAAATGCCCAGCCGTCGTCATCAGCAATATCTTCGATAGTAGTTCCAATCAACTCAATAATGTCATCATCAATTTTACTCAAAGTCTTTTCTGCAACCTTTTCAACAGCTTTTGTGGATTTTTTCTTAGAATCACTATCAGTAGAAGTAGCGGATGTTTTCTTAGCTTTCTTTTTGGTGGCGCCGTCAAGAACTTCGATGTAGATAAATCGGTCACAAGCTGCAATTAAAGAATTTGGCGTTTTCTTTTCACCAATTCCAATTACTTTCATCCCTGATTCTCGCAGACGTATTGCCAATCGCGTAAAATCACTATCACTAGATACAATACAAAATCCATCAAGTTTGCCAGTATAAAGCAAATCCATCGCGTCAATAATTAAAGCTGAATCTGATGAATTTTTCCCAATTGTATAGCTATATTGTTGTACTGGCGTAATCGCGTGCTCTAGCAAAACATTTTTCCAACCATTCGCATTTGGCTTTGTCCAGTCTGCATAAATACGTTTTGTGGTAGGAGAGCCAAATTTCGCAATCTCCTCCATCATCCCTTTTACATTGCTGTAAGGCACATTATCGGCGTCAATTAGTACGGCAAGTTTTAATTCTGTATTATTATTCATTCTGAAAAATTCGATTTGTAATTCTTCAAATATACAAATGATTTTGTTGCCACGATTTAATTTTCACCGTTTGATTTCTGTGTATTTATTCTTTTTTGAGTAATTTTTCTAAATTTAGAATCTCACTTATAGCTATTCCAGGATGGTTCACATCTTTTGCTTAATTTTAAAATAATAATTTTTTGAAGCTATTTCCCGCTATCCGTTACAATCCGGCCTGTACATTCGCCGCATCAGTAAGCGTGCAAGGAGCTTCCTTTGGTCGCTCTTGCCCGACAACTGCTGCAAAAAGGCAGATGTACAGGCCGGGATTTTCACTTCTATCGGGGCTAAAAGTCGCGACTTTTATAGAACTTTAGCTTTTAAAACAGAGGTATTTAAGTAGTTAATTGAAGTTAAAAGAGTTCATTGTTAAAATATTATGGTTTTAGATATTTTAATACATTTTAATATATTAATTTTGCACTCGAAAATGTGGAACTAAATTTCACTTATAGAATTACACTGCATTATGGCTAAAGATTTATTCGAAAGAATTCAAAACAGTAGAGGACCTCTTGGAAAGTGGGCTTCTCAGGCAGAAGGTTATTATGTTTTTCCTAAACTTGAAGGAGAACTTTCTAATAGAATGATGTTCCATGGAAAAGAAGTAATCAACTGGAGTATAAATGATTACCTTGGTTTGGCAAATCATCCTGAAGTACGAAAAGTAGATGCAGAATCTGCACAACTTTATGGTGCTGCCTACCCGATGGGAGCAAGAATGATGAGCGGACACACAAGCAAACACGAAGAATTGGAGCGTAATCTTGCTTCGTTTGTAAATAAAGAATCAGCATATCTTTTAAACTTTGGCTACCAAGGAATGGTTTCGACTATTGACGCTTTGGTAACCAAAAATGACGTTATTGTCTACGATGTAGATTCGCACGCTTGTATTATCGATGGTGTTCGTTTGCATATGGGTAAACGTTTTACTTACAGACACAACGATATCGAAAGTATCGAAAAAAACCTTGAAAGAGCGACAAAAATGGCCGAAGTAACTGGAGGAGGAATTCTTCTTATTACCGAAGGTGTTTTTGGAATGCGCGGTCAGCAAGGGAAACTTAAAGAAATTGTTGCTCTGAAAGAGAAGTATAATTTCAGATTGTTAGTGGATGATGCGCACGGTTTTGGAACTCTTGGTAAAACTGGAGCTGGAGCAGGTGAGGAGCAAGGAGTGCAAGATCAGATAGATGTGTACTTTGGAACATTTGCAAAATCAATGGCAAGTATTGGAGCATTTATTGCTGCGGACAAAGTGATAATTGATCACCTTAAATACAATCTAAGATCTCAAATGTTTGCAAAAGCGTTGCCTATGATTCTCGTTTTAGGAGCAATCAGACGTCTGGAGATGTTGAAAACTATGCCAGAACTTAAAGCAAAACTTTGGGAAAACGTGAATGCGTTGCAAAGTGGACTTAAAGAAAATGGTTTTGATATTGGCGACACAAACACTTGTGTAACTCCTGTGTACCTTAATGGTAGTATTCCAGAAGCGATGATGCTTGTGAATGACCTTAGAGAGAACTACAATATCTTTTTGTCTATCGTAATATATCCAGTAATTCCAAAAGGGATTATTTTGCTAAGAATGATTCCGACAGCTTCTCACACAATGGAAGATATCAAAGAAACACTTGAAGCATTTGTCGCAGTAAGAGGAAAATTACTTGCTGGCACTTATGCTGAACTTGCAGCTGAAAAGACTGTAGACGTAAGCGAAGAGAGATAGCAATATTTTATTTTTATTATAAAGAAAGCCGTTTTTAATATTTAAAAACGGCTTTCTTTTTTACTACAAAATTTGCTTGGATTAAATATCTTTTGCAAAGGTGCATCTGTGTTTATGGACAAGTGGATCGAAGTTTTTCCATAGATTATGAATTGCATGATTCTCTTCTAATTCTGGAGTTCTAATGCAGGTTTCAATTCCTTTTTCTTTAAAAGTATTGTAATACTCCTCAAATATTATCGCCGTAACTCCTTTATTTTGAAATTCTGGATCAACTCCAATCAAATAAAATAAAACTTCTTTACTACTTCTTTTAGCTTTTAAAAAGTGCAAAAAACCAAATGGAAATAATCGCCCTTTTGATTTTTGCAATGCTTCCGCAAAAGATGGCATCACGATACTAAAGGCAATCATCTTACCATTTTTATCATCGACAAATTTAATATACTCAGGGTTAATTAGTCCGATATATTTTTGTTTGAAAAATTCTTTTTGCTTTTCGGAAACTCCCACAAAAGAAGAAAGATCGGCATAAGTAGTGTTGAAAAGATCAAACATCTCGTCGACTCTTCCCATCACCTCTTTCTTAGTTTTATAAGCATGTGCCTTTAATTCATATCTTTTTTTGATTAGCGTCGATGCTTTCATGAAAAACTTTTCCTGTACGTTGGCAAATGGAAAAATACTTTCGATATATTCTTTTTCTTTTACAAAGCCCAATGCTTTTAAGTGGTCTTGGTAATAAGCGTGATTGTACCAAGTAATCATCGTTCCTACATAGTCGAATCCTTCGGTCAGAATTCCAACTTTATCAAGATTTGAAAATCCCATCGGACCCTCGATATGTTCCAGATTATTTTTTAAACCTAGCTCTTTAACTTTCTCTAATAAAACCTTTGTAACTTCTATGTCATCAATGACATCGAACCAACCAAAACGGACTTTACTTTTATTCTGAAGTTTTACCTCGTCCCAATTGATTATTGCCGTAATTCGTCCAACTGCTTTTCCGTCGCGGTATGCGATGTAGAAATGTGCTTCGGCAGTTTCAAAAATCGGGTTAGTCTTTTTGTTGAAGCTTTCTACTTCATCAGAAATTAGTGGTGGAATCCAGTAAGGACTGTTTTCGTATATCGAGAAAGGAAACAGTACATATTCCTTAATTTCTTTTTTCGAGATACACTCTTTTATAGTTATCATTTTTATTCGCTAAAAGTTTCGCCACCAACTTCGTCGATGCGTTTATTTTTTTTCTTTTTGTCTTTCTTGTCTTTTCCTTTTTTATCTTTTTTGTCGTCGCCTGGAATTCGAAGAAAGACTTCCTTATAATTATCATCGAATCTCCACGAAACTCCCAATCCAGCCATCATATATGAAGGGTTGTTTTTTATGTTTGCACCAATTGATGCATCAACCTGTAGATTTTCTGCAATTAAGTAGGCGGCTCCCATTCTAAAAGCAATGTCATTTCTGTAATCACTTTTATAACCCTGCGCTTCGATAAATCCTGACCATTGTTCGTTAAAACCACGTGTAAGTGTAATAATTCCGCCCAACACCATATAATCAGATCCAATCTTATCGCCTTGAAAATTCATCACTAAAACGTGTTTACCAAACTGATTTTGCGTAATTACTGCTGCTTTTGCTGAGATTTTAGATTCATCTTCGAAGGCAAAACCATCATTAAAAAGATTCAGATTCGCTCCAGCATAAATTCCGACTGCAGGAATTAATTGTCTCCAAATAAATTTATGATTTGCTTTCCAACTGTGTATGCTGGGCTTGCGCTCAAAGTTTTTATATGGATCGTAAACAAGATATTTGGCACCAATCGTCATTTGGCGTAAGCCAGAAACTTTATATTTTAGATTAGACATTTCATAATTTGAATACTGATATTGCAGGTCCAAATTGAATTCTAATTGCTCTAAAAATGCTCCATATCTAAGGCTCATTTCAGATCCAAGTCCGAAACCAGTTTGTTTATATGCTTTGGATTCTTCGTCAATGGCAAAAACTCCAGCCTCTACTTGAAATACACTTTGACCAACTGAAAATGCGGCCATCGATTTTCCAGGTCTGTTAGAATTAATAACATCTGTAAACTGGCTGTAGCCTAAAGCGGTAGAGCACAAAGCAAGAATTGTGCAAGCGAAACGTGTTGGAAACATAGCTTGTTGATTTTTTGAAGAAGTCAAATGTACTGCAATTTATTATTAATTTAAGAATTTAAGGCAGTTTTTGAGACTTTGATTTAGTAATTTTGCTCTTAATATTTACGATTATGCAGACAGCTTCCATACAAGGAGTAATAAAAATACTTTTCTACTTTATATTATTCTATTACATTTTCAAATTTGTGATGCGTTTTCTTGCGCCAATACTTTTGCGCAAAGCAATGGAGAAAGCACAGCAAAGTTTTCGTCAGCAACAGCAACCTCAACAAACAAGAGAGGCGCAAACTACCTTTGAAGCTCCAAATTCCGATAAGCCTAGAGAGACAAAAAAGGTTGGAGAATACATAGATTTCGAAGAAATCAAATAATTTCAATTTGAACTTCGGCTTAGCGTTTTTAATTTTCTACTTTTACAAAGTATATTAAACAGAATTTTCTAGGCATTTATGAAATCTACAAGTAAATTTTATCCACATCTGGCAGCAATTGCTGGTTTTATAATAATTGCACTTCTTTATTTTTATCCGGTTTTACAAGGAAAGCAGATCTATCAATCTGATATCGTTCAGTACACCGGAATGGCAAAGGAACAAAATGATTTCAGGGCTTCGGACAAGCAAGAGCCTTTCTGGACAAATTCAGCCTTTGGAGGAATGCCAACTTACCAATTAGGAGCAAATTATCCTCATAATTATGTAAAGAAACTCGACGGTGTCATTCGGTTTCTTCCTCGCCCAGCCGACTATCTTTTCCTTTATCTTATAAGTTTCTACGTCCTATTGATCGTTTTAAAAACTGATCCGCTCAAAGCATTTATTGGAGCACTAGCATTTGGACTTTCTACCTACATGATTATTATTTTGGGAGTTGGCCACAATGCAAAAGCCCACGCCATTGGATATATGCCACTTTTGTTGGCGGGAGTTCTACTAGTTTATAGACGACGTTATATTGTGGGTGGATTGCTCACAATGATTGCTGCAGCATTAGAAATTAATGCAAACCACTTTCAAATGACCTATTATTTGTTGTTTTTACTTCTAATAATTGGAGCGTATTATACCTATGTTTTTATAAAAGAAAAGGATTTTAAAACCTTGGGATATACAATTGCAACATTAGGAATTGCTGCAATTTTTGCTGTAGGATCAAACGCCACAGGATTACTTGCTACGGCAGAATATGCCGATTTTAGTATGCGAGCAAAAAGCGAACTTACCTACAATCCAGACGGCTCAAAAAATACTACAACTGCCGCTATGGATTATGGTTATATTACTGAATATAGCTACGGTATTGCCGAGAGTTTTAACCTGATTGCTCCAAGACTTTTTGGTGGTTCAAATAGCGAGAAATTAGGTGAAGATAGTCATGTGTACGATTATCTAATTGGACAAGGAGCGCCAGAAGGACAGGCGAGAGAATTTATTTCGGCTTTGCCAACTTATTGGGGAGACCAACCAATTGTAGCTGCTCCCGCATATATCGGCGCTATAGTTTTCTTCCTTGCAGTACTAGCATTTTTTGTGGATAAGAAGAAAATAAAATATTTATTATTAGCGGGAGCATTGCTTTCGCTTATATTATCTTGGGGAAAAAACTTTGCAGTTGTCACAGATTTCTTTATTCACTTTGTGCCTTTTTACGATAAATTTAGAGCAGTATCATCCATTCAAGTTATTTTGGAGTTATGTATGCCAGCAATTGCAATCATTGGACTATCAGCATTTTTCAAAGAAGAAGATGCAGAGAAAAGATGGAATTCATTATGGAAAACTGCTGCCGTAAGTGTAGGACTAATTATCTTTTTATTTTTTATAAAAGGAATGTTCAACTTTACAGGTGCAAATGATGGTTATTTCGCTCAAAATTTCGGTCCTGACTTTGTTAATGCCTTAAAAAATGATAGGAAAACAATGTACTCTGCTGACCTTTTGAGAAGTGGATTCTTCATGGTTATAGCTGCACTCATTTTATACCTTTATGGAAAGCAGAGACTTACTCAAACTACCGCGGTAATTCTTGTAGGAGTCTTTATGATTGCCGACTTATTTTTTGTTGACAAAAAATATGTGGATAGTAAAAGCTTTGTTGATGCAAGACAAGTTGAAACGCCATTTCAGCCAACAGCAACAGATTTAGAAATACTTAAAGACACCTCTCACTATAGAGTTTTTGAAGTTCAAGGACGCTTAAAAGCGCGAACTTCATACTTCCATAAGTCACTTTCTGGATACAGCGCTGTTCGTCCAAGACGAATAGAACAACTATTTGATTATCAAATTGCCAAAAATAATTTTGAAGTTCTCAATATGCTGAATACAAAATATGTAATTCAGGTAAATGAAAAAGGAGAGGAGTTTCCAGCGGTGAATCCTGAGGCAAACGGGAACGCTTGGTTTGTTTCGAAAATTAAGAAAGTGTCAACTGCAGATCAAGAAATGAAGGCGCTTGATGAATTTAATAGTTTGGAAGATGCGATCGTAAATACCGCTGAGTTTCCTTCGATGACAGCAACAAGCTTTGCAACTGATAGTGTAGCAAATATAAAATTGCAGGTATACAAACCAAATTATCTAAAATATATTTCTAATAACGATCATGATGGTTTTGCAGTTTTCTCTGAGATTTACTATCCTCAAGGATGGCAGGCAAGAATTGATGGAAAAGACGTAGATCATATTAGGGTTGATTACACTTTACGAGGACTTGCAGTTCCGAAGGGAAAACACACGATAGAGTTTACATTTGAACCTCAGGTTGTAAAAACTGGAAGCATGATTGCGTTATTCAGTTCATTAGGAATTTTACTGTTGATAATTGGAGGGATTTATTATGAGTTTTTTTACAAGAAAAGGATTTTAGATGCTGATCAAAAAGGAGAATAATATATTTTGAGTTTGAACAAAAAGAATAAAAAAGTTTTAATTGTCACCTACTATTGGCCGCCCTCAGGAGGTCCGGGTGTACAGCGGTGGCTAAAGTTTGTTAAGTATCTTCCTGATTTTGACATAGAACCTATCGTTTATATTCCCGAGAACCCCACTTATCCAATTCTAGACTCCGATCTTGAACAAGACGTTTCGAAAAAAATAACAATTTTGCGGAAGCGCATTTTTGAACCTTATGGAATAGCATCTATCTTTGGAAGTGGAAAAATCAAAAAAATTAGCAAAGGAATAATTCCGCATAAGCGAAAACAATCATTTTTTGAAAGTATTTCCTTGTGGATTCGTGGTAATATATTTATACCTGATGCTAGAGTTTTTTGGGTCAAGCCTTCGATATCGTATCTAGATAAATATATTAAAGAGAATAAAATTGATACTGTTATTACAACTGGACCTCCACATAGCGTTCACTTGATTGGACTTGGACTTAAAAAGCTGAATAAGATTACTTGGATTGCAGATTTTAGGGATCCTTGGACTACAATTGGATACCACAAATCGCTAAAGTTGAATTCGCAATCGCAGCTTCGACATAGTTCTATGGAAAAAGAAGTGCTTTGTACCGCCGATTCTGTAATTGTGACGTCGAGAACTACAAAAACAGAGTTTTCTAAAATCACTTCCAAACCAATTGAAATTATTACAAATGGTTATGATACAGAGAAAGTTCAGAAGAAAGCATTAGATGTCAAGTTTTCACTTGCACATATTGGTTCATTTCTGTCTGAGCGTAATCCTCGGATTTTATGGAAAGCTTTGAAAGAACTTCTTAAGGAGGAAAAAGGTTTTGCGGATAATTTCGAAATCAAATTAGCGGGAGCAATAAGTCCCATTATTCTTGCAACCATAGAAGAATTTGGCTTGACTAGATACTTAAATAATATGGGTTATTTAGCACATAAAGAAGCTGTCGCCGAGCAAAGATCTGCACAAGTTTTACTGCTAATTGAAATAGATTCGGAAGAGACAAATGGAATTATTCCAGGAAAAATATTTGAATATATGGTTTCCGGCAGACCTGTTATAGGAATTGGTCCTGATATGTCAGATTTTGCTGAAATAATTACCGAAACTAATACCGGTGTTTTTATTAATTATGATGAAAAGGATAAACTGAAGGATACTATTTTAAAATATTATCAACAGTATCTTGATGGTAATCTAAAATCTAGTGCCGTCGGACTTCAAAAATATTCGAGAAAAAACCTTACTGCACAATTGGCTCAAATTTTAAAAAAATAGTATGGGCATTGTTATAAATCAATCCATCAAGAATACTATAATTACCTATATAGGATTTGCAATTGGTGCGGTAAATGCCTTGTATATGTATCCTGAATTCTTAGGAAAAACATTTTATGGTCTCACCGCTTTTCTTCTCTCTAGTTCTAATATTATCATGCCACTAATGGCTTTTGGAGTGCATAATACTCTCGTAAAATACTACTCAACATACAATACAGATACTGAAAGATCGCAATTTCTATCTTTTGTTTTGCTCCTTCCTTTGTTGGTTATTGTGCCGCTTACAGTAGTTTTATTCGTGTTTTATAAACAAATTGCTTATTCACTTTCTGCAGAGAATCCAATTATTTACAATTATGTATGGCTTGTTCCAGTAATTGGTCTTTGTATGGGATACTTTGAAATTTTCTACGCTTGGGTTAAAGTAAATATGAAGTCTGTTTTAGGAAATTTTATAAAAGAAGTTTTTCTTCGAATACTAATTTCCGTTTTTCTATACGGAGTGTATTTTAAATATATTACCGTAGAAGAGTTTGTCTACATTACAGTTGCATTGTACTTAGTTACCACTTTGATGATGCTATATTTTGCCATTCGGGTCAAGCGAGTTTCTTTAACTTTTACATTTCCGAAAAATACACGTCAAATCATTACCTATTCAATTTTTATAATTTTGTCTGGAAGTGTAACTGTTCTATTATTGGATATCGATAAGGTTATGCTCGGACAGTATTTAAAAATAGAAAACATTGCATTCTACTCTGTAGCTATTTTTATTGCGACAGTAATTTCTGTGCCTGGCCGTGCGATGCATCAGATTACATACCCAATTACTGCTAAATTGATGAGCGAGAATAAATATGACGAATTGAATGTGCTTTACAAAAAAACATCAATTACACTACAAGCAGTTGGCGGCTACGTATTACTAGGAATTTTGGTGAACATCAAATCAATTTATTCTTTGTTGCCTATCGAATATGCGGGCGGAATATCGGTGGTGTTTTTAATTGGATTTTCGAAGTATTTAGAATTAATTCTAGGTAATAATAATGCGATAATCTTTAATTCCCGATATTACAAGATGGTTTTATTCTTGGGACTTCTACTGGCGGTTTTTGCAATTAGTCTCAATATGATTTTGATACCAAGATATGGCATAAATGGTGCAGCAATAGCTACGCTGACAGCTATATTTCTATATATACTTTCTAAATTACTTTTTGTAGTCTTACAGATGAAACTATTTCCATTTACTAAAGAGACGCTCAAGTCTTTCGGTATTTTACTAATAAGTTTCGGGTTGTTCTACTTCTGGGATTTTAATTTTCATCCAATTTTCAATATCATTTTAAAATCCGCCATCTTCACAATTTTCTTCGGTTTTTTAAATTATTACCTAAAAATATCACCCGAAATTAATCAGGTGATAGATCAGATTTTTAAATTTGCTTTAGCTCGAAAAATGAAGTAAAGCCAAGAATTAAAGTTTCTCTTTTAGATACTCTCCAGTAATAGATTTCTTATTTTTTATAAGTTCCTCAGGTGTTCCAGTAGCAAGCACATAACCTCCATTTTCTCCACCTTCTGGTCCCATATCGATAATGTAATCGGCACATTTGATCAAATCAAGATTGTGTTCAATTACAATTATTGAATGTCCTTTGTCTAGTAGAGCTTCAAAAGAGGCAAGTAATTTTTTGATGTCGTGGAAGTGCAATCCGGTAGTGGGCTCATCAAATACAAATAATGCTTTTTCTTTAGTAGTACCTTTTACAAGGAATGTCGCCAGTTTAATACGTTGCGCTTCACCGCCCGAAAGAGTTGAAGAGGATTGGCCTAATTGTACGTAACCCAAACCGACATCTTGCAAGGGCTGAAGTTTTTGCATAATCTTTGCTTGCTTTGTTTCCGTAAAAAAAGCAACCGCATCGTCAACTGTCATCGTGAGAATATCGTCAATATTTTTCCCTTCAAATCGGACTTCTAAAACATCTTTTTTAAATCTCTTTCCGCCACAATCATCACACGGCAACTGAACATCGGCCATAAAAACCATTTCGACATTGATCGAACCTTCTCCTTTGCAAGTTTCACATCGTCCTCCATCAACATTAAAAGAGAAATGCTTTGGTTGATACCCTCTAATCTTAGAAAGTTTTTCTTTCGAAAATAAATCCCGAATATCGTCGTAAGCTTTTATGTAAGTAACAGGATTTGATCGCGAGCTTCGACCAATCGGATTTTGATCTACATATTCAATATGTCGTATTTTATGATAGTGCCCGCGTAGTTCACTAAACTGTCCACTTTTTTCGCCAGGTCCATCAAGATGTTTCTGCATCGCTGGGAAAAGGATTTTCTTTACAAGAGTAGATTTCCCGCTTCCCGAAACTCCTGTTATTACTGTGAGCATTTCTAATGGAAAACGAACATCGATATTTTTTAGATTATTTTCTCTCGCACCTATTATTTCAATGTAAGCATCGCTTTTTCTTCTAGTGCGCGGTACTTCAATTTTCAAATCTCCATTTAAGTACTTAGAAGTTAAGGAATCAGATTTCAAGATTTCGGCATAGGTTCCTTGTGCAACTAATTCTCCTCCATAAGTTCCTGCTTCTGGACCAATATCAATAATCATATCTGCAGCTTTCATAATATCCTCGTCATGCTCAACGACAATTACTGTGTTGCCAAGTTCTCGAAGCGCTATAAGTACTTTAATCAGTCTCTCCGTGTCTTTTGGGTGCAACCCAATACTTGGCTCATCAAGAATATACATAGAGCCTACAAGGCTACTACCTAGCGATGTTGCTAAATTTATTCGCTGCGATTCTCCACCAGATAAAGTTGCAGAATTTCTATTGATTGTGAGATAATCCAATCCAACCTGCGAAAGAAATGAAAGTCTGTTATTTATTTCGATTAATAAACGCTTAGCAATTATAGCGTCGTGCTCGCTAAGCTTGAGAGTTTCAAAAAAGGGAATTAACTTTTTAATGGATAAATCAACTAATTCTGAAATTGTTCGATCACCCACTTTTACGTAGTTAGCTTCAACTCTCAACCTTCGACCCATGCAAGAATAGCATTTGGTCTTTCCACGGTATCGAGACAGCATGACACGATTTTGAATTTTATAATTCTTTGATTCTAATTCTTTGAAAAAGTCATTTAGACCAGTAAAATAATTATTACCAACCCATAAGAGTTGTTTTTGCTCGTCATTAAGCTCGAAATATGGTTTATGTATAGGAAAGTCAAAACGGTGCGAGTTTTTCACTAATTCATCTCGAAAATAACTCATCGATTCTCCCCGCCACGGAAAAATCGCGTTTTCGTAAATGCTTAATGAAGTATTAGGAATAACTAACTCAGCGTCAATTCCGATGATATTTCCGTAACCTTGACAAACAGGACAAGCACCATAAGGATTATTAAAACTAAATAGATGAACATTTGGTTCTAAAAAAGAAATTCCGTCTAAGTCAAAATTGCTACTAAATTCTATACGATTTTTCGCACCTACCTCTTGCAAGTAGCAAATTCCTTTTCCTTCATAAAATGCAACTTGAATTGCGTCTGCCAGGCGATTTAAAAATGCTTCGTCGTCCGCAACGACAATTCTATCTACAATCAGCAGGACTTCCTTTTTACCAAATTTTAAATTCTCGATCTCATCTAATCTAATGGTCTCATGATTCACTAATATTCTCGCAAAACCCTGTTGAAGCAACGCTTTAAGCTTGTCTTCCATAGGTCTGTCCTTTTCCAAAACAATTGGCGCCATTAATAACCATCGAGATCCTGCTTCAAATTCTGTTACTTTTTTGACAACGTCGGTAACCGTATCTTTCTTCACTTCCTGTCCGGAAACAGGTGATATCGTTTTACCTATACGAGCGTAAAAAAGTTTTAAATAGTCATAGATCTCAGTAGAAGTTCCTACTGTAGATCGAGCATTTGTAGTGTTGACCTTTTGCTCAATTGCAATTGCAGGAGCGATTCCCTTAATATATTCAACTTTTGGTTTGTCAAGTCTGCCAAGAAACTGTCGTGCGTAAGAAGATAAACTCTCTACATATCGACGCTGTCCTTCTGCATATAAAGTATCAAATGCTAAACTAGATTTTCCTGAGCCGGAAAGCCCAGTAATTACTACAAGTTTATTCCTTGGAATAACAACATCTAAATTTTTGAGGTTGTGTATTTCTGCTCCTTTTATTATAATATTGGATTTTGGATCCAATTTGCTAAAATCTTTCTGCATAGTGAAAAGCCCTATTTTTTACACAAAGATAATAAAAAGTCACCGCATCAAGCCCCTAATTATTGGTAGTCAGCAAGCTAGTTTGAATAATCAATATTGTATTAGTTGTGTTAAATTTTATAAAAAGTTTGGTTCGTAAAGTTTTATAATGTTAAATTTGGTTAATACAAACTCCAAAAAATATAGAAGCCTATACAACAAAAGTACTTTTAAAATTTATTTCCAACCCAAATTAAAAGGTACTATTATGGCTACTAACACACTTACTGACGCTTTATTGGTCAAGAATTATATTGCAGGTGATGAGAAATCATTAGAGATATTAATCAATAGGCATCAATCCAAAATATATGGTTTTATTTATTCAAAAATATCTGATAGAAATTTATCTGACGATGTTTTTCAGGATACTTTTATAAAAGTAATTAAAACTTTAAAGTCAAATTCTTATAATGAAGAAGGTAAATTCTTACCTTGGGTAATGCGTATCGCACACAATCTTGTTATTGATCACTTTCGTGGAAGTAAAAAAATGCCAATGTTTAGAGAGACTGAAGAATTTTCGATTTTCTCTATCATGTCGGATAATGTTCCTAATATCGAAAGTAGAATAATTACTGCACAAGTAGAAGATGATTTGAGAAAAATAATCGAAGAACTTCCGGAAGATCAGAAAGAAGTTTTAATGATGAGAATGTATCAAGATCTAAGTTTTAGAGAAATTTCGGAACTTACTGGAGTTAGTATCAATACTGCCTTAGGGAGAATGAGATATGCACTGATGAATATGAGAAAAGTAATAGACAAGCATCAAATTGTTTTAACTCACTAATAATAATGTGTGAAACATATCGTTATTATAAAAAACATAACGATATGCCTAAACTTTACTCTAAAAATTCTTTAGTTAATTCAAGCAAAATGCCTAGAAAAAGTACAATTAAGTTTTTACTTGCTTATTCGCAAGCACTACAAGTAATTCAAGTAGGCAAACTGAAATTTGAATGCATTTCTAATTAAAAAACATCCTGATTTATTCAGGATTTTTTTTTGCGATAATTTTCTAAAACCTCTTTTCTACCTACCATTTTAGTAATAATATCACTTTCAAGATCCCAACCTCTGGCGGGAGAATATTCTCGACCATACCAAATAATTTGAAGATGAATATCGTTCCATTTGTTTTCAGGAAATAATCGCTTTGCATCGCGTTCTGTCTGCTGCACATTTTTGCCGCTGGACAAATTCCATCGATACATAAGTCTATGAATATGCGTATCTACCGGAAAAGCTTGAAAGCCAAATCCTTGAGACATAACGACACTTGCCGTTTTATGACCAACTGCAGGAAACGATTCTAGAGCTTCGTAAGTTGCAGGAACTTTACCATCATATTGTTCAATGATCATTTTTGAAAGTCCAAAAATCCCCTTAGATTTCATTGGACTCAGTCCGCAAGGTTTTATGATTTCACGAATCTCTTCTACCGACATTTTTACCATATCGTACGGATTATCAGCTTTAGCGAATAAAATCGGTGTAATTTGATTGACTTTTACATCGGTACATTGTGCAGAAAGCAAAACGGCAATCAGCAAAGTGTAGGGATCTTTGTGGTCAAGTGGAACAGGAATTTCAGGATATAATCTCTCCAATTCTGCGATTACGAATTCAACACGCTCTTTCTTATTCATATTATTTGCCGTAACTTTAATGCAAAGATACATATTATGACAAAATTTAAAATAGGAGATAAAGCGCCAAGTTTTGAAGGATTAGATCAGGATGGACGGTTGCATAAACTACAGGATTATATAGGTAAAAAGTTGGTGATATTTTTCTTTCCGAAAGCAAGTACCCCCGGATGTACTGCTCAAGCAAAAAATCTTTCAGAAAATTATCAGGAATTTGAAGATAAGAATTATCGAATTTTAGGAATTAGCGCTGACAGTCAAGAGAGACAGACCAAGTTTAGAGATAAATATGAAATGCCTTTTCCGTTGATTGCAGATGTAGATAGAAAAATCCTAGGATCTTACGATGTTTGGGGAGAAAAGAAGTTTATGGGAAAAACTTATGATGGTATTATACGAACAACTTTTATAATTGACGAATCTGGAAATATTGAGGATATTATTACTGCAGTCAAAACAAAAGAGCATGCAGCTCAAATATTGAAATAAAAAAATAGCGGCCAATTTCTTGACCGCTATTTTTTTTTAACTTTTCGCTTCTAGAAAACGACGTTCGTCATAATCAAAAAGTTTCTTGTCTTTAATAAGATTGGCAATACCTTCAGGAAGCATTTCTTCCCAACCTGCTTCGCCATTATTAATCATTTTTAAAACTTCTCTCGAAAAGACTCCAAGAATTTCCGGATCATAATTTTCGATGTCAACAAGTTTTCCGTTGAATTTAAAGAATTTATAAAGTTCCTTTAATCTCGGATGTACTTTTAGATTTTCAGAAGTAATAATTTCTCCAGAATCGTCAAGCATTGGATATAAAAATACTTTTAGATCTCTGTAAAACAATTTTCCAAAAGCTTCTAGAATTCCACCGCTAAGATGTCTGTAATATTTCTCGTCAAAAATATAGACAAGATTGCTCACGCCCATTGCCAAGACCATTCTCTCTTTGGTATAATTTGAAAAATATTCTACTACTTTATAATATTCTCTAAAGTTGGAAATCATTACAGTTTGTCCAAGAGAGCAAAGCAATTCGGCACGGTCTATAAAATCTGCTTCATCAATTTCACCTTCAAAAGCAAGGTTTGAAAGAGTGATCTCAAAAATCACCAGCGTATTTTCTTTATCGACCTTTTTATCTTTTAAGAACATGTCCATTGATTTTTGGTACATGTCCATATTTACTTTCGTTACAGGTCTAAAACTTCCTCGAAGAGCCAAAATATTCTTTTTGTACAACATTGTAGCTGGAAGAATATTATGTCCATCTGGTGTGAACATTACTGCATCTGTCATGCCAAATTTCACAAGTTGCAAACTCATTAATCTATTGTCAACGTGAGCAAAACGAGGTCCTGAGAAGTTGATAGTGTCAATTTCCAGTTGGTCTTTGTCAAGATGATCATATAAATATGAAACCAACATTTTAGGATCACGGTATTTATAAAAAGCTCCGTAAATCAGATTTACTCCAAGTGTTCCAAGGGTTTCCTGCTGAAGCTTTGTATCAGTTTCTTTGAACTGAATATGCAGAGAGATTTCGTTATAGTCTTCTTCGGGATCAAGTTGGTATCGAATTCCGACCCAGCCGTGGCCTTTAAACTGTTTTGCAAAGTCAATTGTTGCAACCGTGTTTGCGTAACTGAAGAATATTTTTGTTGGATGTTTTTCTCTACTTAATCGGGTTTCCATAAGGTCAACCTCGTGAGTCAGCATTTTCTTTAACCTGCTTTCGGTGACATAGCGGCCATCTTCTTCGATGCCGTAAATATCATCACTAAAGTCTTTGTCATAAGCTGACATAGCTTTGGCAATGGTACGTGCAGATCCTCCAGATCTAAAGAAATGACGAACGGTTTCTTGACCAGCGCCAATTTCGGCAAAAGTTCCGTAAATATTTGTGTTTAAATTTATGCGAAGTGCTTTGTCTGCAAGGGATGGAACTTGAGCAATAATTCTATCTCCTTTTAACGAATTTTCAATGTTCATGAAATCTTAGTACTGGATTAACTACAAAGTTAACGAAATAGGGCGATGCGAAAAGTTTTTTGTCCTATTTTTGTAAAAATTAAAAATTTTGAAAGTATATTTTTTAGGTACTGGAACATCTCAAGGCATCCCCGTGATTGGAAGCAAAAGTCCTGTTTGCCTAAGTGATGATCAGAAAGATAAAAGATTAAGAGTTTCTGTTTGGATTCACGACCTAGACTTCTCTCTTGTGGTGGATTGCGGACCAGATTTTAGACAGCAAATGCTTAAATCGGAATGTCCTTCAATTGATGCAATACTGTTTACACACGAACATGCAGATCATACAGCCGGACTAGATGATATTAGACCTTTTAATTTTAAGCAAGGTGCACTAAAAGCCTACGGTCATAAGAGAGTTTTAGATAATATCAAAAGTAGATTTGGCTATATTTTCCAGACGGAAAATAGATATCCAGGTGCGCCATCACTTGATACGATCGAAGTTCATAATGATCAGCCATTTCAAGTGAAAGATAAAACTATCATTCCTATAAGCGCCTGGCACGGATCTTTGCAGGTTTTTGGTTATCGAGTTGATAACTTCGCATATTTAACCGACCTTAAAACTGTGCCTGACGAAGAACTTTCTAAATTTGAAAATCTAGATGTTTTGGTTATAAATGCTTTGCGAGAAGAACCGCATGATACGCATTTTAATTTGCAAGAGGCACTCGCTTTTATTGAACTTGTGAAACCTGGCAAAACATATCTTACACATATAAGTCACAATATGGGTTTTCATGAAGAAGTGCAGAAAAGACTTCCCGAAAATGTATTTTTAGCTTATGACAATCTCGAAATTACTGTTTAACTAATCCCTCTTAATTCTTTTAAAACAATGAAAAGAATCTATATTTACTTGTTCATTTTTGCTGTTCTGTTCAATATTTTCACTTATATGTTCTTTACCAAAGAATCTAAATTTCAGGAGAAAAGATACCATGATATGAGTGTAAAGATGCGTGATAGCATCAATTTATTAAAAGGTTCTCCTGCAGATGATGACTATTTTGCCTTGGATAAAAATCAGAAAGCGCAGAATTATTTTGATTCTGAAGATCCAGCAAAATTCGTGGATTATGTGAAATTAATTCCGTTTGTGAAAGATCAATTGCTGAACTACAATGATAATCCTAAGGGAAATCCTTATACAGGTCAAGATCAAATTACAGAGCAGAAGTTTATTATCAATAAAATCAAAATTCTGAACCACCGTTGGATAATCGCTGATTATAGCGATGGAGAATATTGGGGAGAAGCCATGATAAAATATTTCTTAAACGACGATGGAACGGTTTCTTTTGAGACGTTTCAGAGTGTTTTATATCAAAAATAATATTTAGAGACGGGAAGTTGCGCGAAGGATGGGAGCGGCATCCTTTTCTCGCTTTTTTAAGCGGGAAAAGATATAGTGGACAGCCTGACCTGAGCCTGGAATAATTTTCTAGTTTCACCTAAAACGCTCTGGCGAAGGACGCGCCCAAAAAATTAAGAATTGAATAAAAAC
>CBDUDY010000009.1:0-27138 GCA_965366055.1 uncultured bacterium | reverse complement strand
AAAACTATTCAAAACGAAGATTATGTCTATACAATTGCTGCCAATTCTCCTGCAATACTAGACGAAATTATAGAAATAAATTCTGAAGAGAAAATTATAAAGATTGATGGTTTGCCATTTACTGCTATTGGTAAGGTGCTCGTTTCAATTACGCATCACGGACGATTTGATAGGAGAATAAGTTTGGGGGCTGATTGTTAGCTCTAATTAGAGAAAAACTTTGCGCAGGTCCTTGCCACTTTTTTTATTATAATAGGTATTAAACATGTCAGTAGTTAACGGCAGCTCATTGCGAGCGCAGCGCGGCAATTGGAATTAAATATAGCTCAGTATAAAAGCTAGGCTTTGTGTATGTAAGTTATGTTACTTGAAATTATTATAAAACTAAAATTGCTACTGTTCATACGCTGCCGATAATTTTACTTTAGGACGGCAGTCGTAACGTAATCTCGCACAAGTTTTAAACAAATTATTTTTTATTCTTTTCCGCAGTTTTCGGACTCACAAACATATTAAATAATAATCCACCCATCATTCCTCCGTACAAGGTGCTATTAAGTGGTTTCGAAGTTATTGCGCAACTTCCACTCGAGCAACCGATAAAATGATAGTAGGCGTAACCTACGATGAAACCTACAAATACACCAACAGCAGTAATTAGATATTGTTTATTTATCATCTTTTTTTTTAAATCATTTATTTGAGTATTCTTTCGTCCTAATTAGAAACATAAATCCTCTTATTTTTTAGCATACACAATGCTCCAAATTCCTCTCACCTCATTCTCGCTATATCCAGTTGCTAAATCATCTGGATATAAATTCTTAATTTTCAACAGAACTTCGGGTTTAATATCTTCTGGCTTTCCGTGGCATTGTAAACACATTGTGTTCATTAATATCGGGTAATAAAAATGAATATTATCGCCTTTTTCTAAAACGACCGGCTTAGAAATTATGCTTGTTACGGCATCTTTTTTAAATTTTGTAATATAATTCAATTCTTCAGCATTTGCTTTATTATCAGAATTTCTATTCTTATCAGAAACTCTTTTTATTTCTGCTTTATATTTTGTTGCCATAGTTTTAGTCAAAGGCATCGCTTCTATATTGCAAAAAGCCAAAGCTTCAATTGTTCCTTCTTCTTTAATCTTCTCCAGCAGATTCTTTCCTAAAAGTGCCTGTGTTGCTGTGGCATACTCCAATCCAATTTCCTGATATTTATTTTGGTTTTCAAGTGTGTTTTTGTCAATTTCTGAATCTATTTTTTTCTTTTTATCACATGAAGAAAGCAGAAGTGTCAAAAGGAGTAAAGTCAAATATTTCATATTTACTGTAGATTTTATAATGCGAAATTACTGAGTTTTAAAGTTATTCTCTGTAACTTAAGTAGCCGTCGATCACATTTTTATTTAAAATTTGTCCGAGTAATTAACTTATTGGAATTATCTATAGGTGGTTAATGTACAACAATTAAATAACTTATATGGTGACTTTTGTTACCTACATAGTTAATAATCACATGTAACTTAGTACTTTACATTATTAATCAAAACTACAAAGTAAATGGAAGAACAAATGACAACAATGCCTAGAATTGGGGACATGGCACCAGATTTTGACGCCGTAACAACTACCGGTAAACTAAAATTTTCCGATTATAATACTGGAAGCTGGGTTATATTATTTTCTCACCCTGCAGACTTTACTCCAGTTTGTACCACAGAATTGAGTGGATTTGCTACAGAAAAAGATTTCTTTGCAACACATAATACCAAATTATTAGGACTTAGCATTGATAGTATTCACGCACACATTGCTTGGGTAAATGCAGTACAAGAAAAAACAGGAGTTTTATTTGAATTCCCCATTATTGCAGACATCGATATGAAGGTTGCCAAACTGTATGGAATGTTGCAACCTGGAGAAAGTGAAACCGCGGCAGTTAGAGCGGTATTCATCATCGATCCAATAGGAAAAATTCGCTTAATTATGTATTACCCTCTGAATGTTGGGCGTAATATGGAAGAAATTAAAAGAACGATTTTGGCACTTCAAACATCTGATGAGCACAAAGTTGCCATGCCTCTAAATTGGCAGCCGGGAGATAAAGTGATTGTTCCTGCTCCAAATACTGTTGAAGGATTGGCTGAAAGAAAAAGTAGTGATTTAGAAATGGTAGATTGGTATTTAGCCAAGAAATCTCTCTAATTCAACAATTTTAGTAGACGAAAAACCATTCTGTAAGGAATGGTTTTTTATTAATTAAATTTTACAACTACAATACTTGTTGCTTTATCAATTGTAAAATAATTTGTATATAGATGACAACTATCATCTTTTAGACTTAGTCAAAACTATAAATTTGTACTATAATCTATTGTTGATAAAAAGAATATCTGCGAAAACAACTTTAAAAGTCCAGTTATGAGTTATATTATTTTTGGAATCATATTATTGCATCTCGTTGTAGGTTTTGGATGGCTTGTTTACAAGTTGGAAATACAAAAAGATAAGCCTAAAAACGATGATAAAAAAGAGACTGATCAGCAGCAGTAAGATAATAATGGGATAGTCTTTTGTCTATTTCCCATAACTTAATTTCGTCTAATCTCCATATCTTTATTTTGGTTGGCTTAAACCTGTATTTTTTTCAACATTTTCAGGTTGATATTCTGCGGTATTTCTGCTTATTATTCATTCATAGTAAACTTTAAAATTTTAGTGAAAAAGTAATGAAAGTGATTGGTCATATCACATTTCCTAAGTTGCTGCAAATAAAATTCCTTAGGTACTTTTTTGGAATATTTTTCAAAAAGATACTTCTCTGTCCTTCGAGGATAAAGGTTTTCATCGAAGAATTAGGGTAAACAAAAAGCATTGAAACAGCAAGAACAATTCTCCAAACTCTCTACATATTAGGATCAAAGCGATACATTGCCACAAGCAAAGTATTAAAATTTAAAATTTATCTTTTTATATCTCTTCCCTCATGAGAATTTAATTAAAAAATATGCAGTATTTATTTATAATAAGTTGCATAATTTCTAGACTTTCATAATGAAAGGGTTCGCACTATCAAAATGATAGAACATAATTTAAGAATCATCTTTATTTATTTATCAATATATTGATAATCAATGATTTAAATATTTTAAAAAAAAGCGGAACATCAATTGTAAAGAGATTATAAATCTTTAAAGATAGCAATGATGAAAAATGATAGAAAACTAAATGTTTACGATAAGGCCCAGAGACTTGCAAACATAACTAAGCAACTTATTGCCAATGGCAATATACGGAGAGCAAAAAATTATTTTGCGAAGGTTGAAGATGTCTTCAGTACGGGAACACCAGAAATAAGAAATGCAATTTTAAATGTCTACTTACATTCCATTGCAAATTTTATGGAAATGCATCGATGCAATATAAAAGAATTGCTGCCAGCAAACTTACTTCACGAATATCGTAAACAAATAAATTTTCGTGGAATCTAGTGATCTAAAAAATTCCCTTAATATACTTATTTTATAGTAAATTTTAGTTTCATAATAAGCTTTTCTATTAGAAGTAAACATTTGAATAAAGGAATATAATAAACGTGATACTAGAATCTTGAGAAATTTTACATACTTTAAATGTAAAATAAAATGAAATTAAAATTAAAAAAAATGGCCGGCTGAAATTATCAGTCGACCTTTTTTATAGTGGTTATTATTTAATGAGGATATTTTATTCTTTAATAATTTTAAAAGTATGCTGTGAACCATCAGCAAACAACTTAGCAATGTAAGTTCCAGTTGTTAAGGCTGATAAATCGAGTTTTGTTGATGTTGAATCGATACTTTTTGCAAAAACTTCCTGTCCTAAAAAGTTATATATTTTAACCGCATTCACAACAGTTTTATAGTCGATATTTAAAACGTCTTTTGTCGGAATTGGATATACTGACAATGCATTCACATCAAAGTTTGCAATTCCCAAAGCTCCTATCTGTAAAGTAAAATCTAATGCCTGACCATATCCCGGAAAATTCCCCATGCCAAAGGCATCCATTTCGATTGCACAAGGATTAATTATGGCAGGAGAATCAGAATCTGTGTATATTTTTGAAACTCGAACACGCGTGGCTCCAAGGACCGCATTTTGTGGAATTTCAAGATACATACTCGCGATTACTTCATCGTTTCCACTAGAATTTGTAATTGTTCCAAGATCGTAAACCTCGCCAACATCGTTTAGAGTATCATTTTTATTCCAATCTATAAAAACTGTAATTTTATTGGCAAAATTCCCTTTTGTGTTGCCTTTTACAACAAAATAGTAGGTTGCACCAAGTTCGGCAGTTGCGACCATCGCTGTCTTATCAACTAAAATGGAGACGATATTAGTATTTACAATATTTATGGATTCAAACTGAACAGAAGTGATTTCTTCTGTAGTTGTTCCGCTATTGCTGATATTGCAATAGGGTGCTGGAAATTCTTGTGCTTGCATTCCAAAAGTTAAAAATACAAGACCTAAAGTAATTTTTTTCATAATTTATAGTATTGATTAGCTTCTAAGTTAGTGATATATAGTAGATTAAGCAATAAATTTTGCATGATTTCATTATGAATCTAAAATATCACTACCTAATAAGCTCCCTAATTTTATTTTTAGAAAGCAAAATTGTAGATTGACATATTTAAAAATAAATAAATGAATTGATTTACTTTTAAATATGAGTAAAAACAATAATATAATCAATGATAAAACTTTCCATAATATACTTAATTAACGTCACAAAATGTCGTCATCGAGATCTACTTTTACAAAAGAAATAGTTGAAGATGCAAATTTCAAAAATTAAGTATACTTTTAAAAATAACAAACTACAAACAGAATTTAAATAATAAAAAATTAATATGACTATATTATACTTACATGGGCTTGAAAGCAAATTAAATAACGAAAAGAGAGCATTCTTGGAAAAATTCGGTAATGTGATTGCGCCTGATATGGAGTACAGGGAGAATCCAAATGTTTTTGAAATGCTTCTAGATTTAAATGATGAGCATAAATTTGATGTTGTAATTGGCAGTAGTATGGGCGGATTTATGAGCTACTTTTTTGCCAATACAATAAACTGTCCGGCATTACTTTTTAATCCTGCATTACAACAGAAAAAAGTCACACAAAACATACCTGTGTTGAATCCTCTTAATGCTTCATCTCTTCTGCATTTTGTTCTTGGAGGTCAAGATGATGTTGTTCCTGCAAACGATAATTTGAAATGGCTATCAGAAAATAGAATGATGAACACCGACTATAAAATTTCGATTCAAAAGAATTTACAGCATCAAATTGTAATAGAAATTTTTAAAATTGAAGTTAGTGAGTTTTTTAAGCAATTGGAGAAGGGTAGTAATTAGAATAATATAATTACTGTTTTATTAAGCTTCGGATTTTTACGAAAAAAACATTGATTTCTTAAAGACTATAAATGTTGTGGACAAAAGGCACCGTTCTTATGGATTTTCTAAAACTTCAAAAGAAAGGTAAAAGTTTAGCGCAGACAAGAATACCTTGTTTTTGCGAGTCCGCGAAATTAGTGAAGCTCGAAAGAAATTTAGTGCAAATTAGGATGCCACCACATCGAATGGGCGAATCTAATTGCTGAGCAAAAAACTCATTATTTTAAAAAATCTTTTCACAAAACATCAACTTGAAAACTCCTAGCTATGAAACAATTGATAGTAACAATGTCCGACGCACAGCACGAAACATTAACGGCATGTTTGCAAAAAGGCACCATTATGAACGTCGATAATGCAATGTTATCTGGCTTTTCAATCACTTTGAATACGGTCGAATTTGGCTTTTCATGGCTGACAGTTGATATGTATGGAGAAATAGATTTGGGGGAAGTGGAGTACAAAATCGTCTGACTATTGACGATTATTTGCTTTCAGATAATAACTTAAAATTCGAAATTAAAAGGTTTTCCATGTCTAAAAAACAATTCATAAAACGATATTCCTTAATCATCACTCGACTCAGAAGGAGTAACGCCAGTTGGGAGGAAATTCAGAAATTTCTCGCCCAGCAATCAGAGTTGGATGAAGAAGAGTACACAATGTCAATCAGGACATTTCAGCGGGACTTACAAGAAATTTTATCATTGTATCAAATTGAAATTTCCTATGATAGATCGCAGAATAAATACGAAATTACTCAGGATGATAATGACAATCGAAATGAAAGATTGATGGAAAGTTTTGAAATTTTCTCTGCTTTAAACATGTCGCAAAATTTGAAGAATCAGCTTATTGTAGAAAAGCGAAAACCCTTGGGAACGGAGAATATGAATGGACTTTTAGGTGGAATTAAGAATCATTTTAAAGTACAATTTAAATATGAAAAATACATGGATAATACTGCGAAAAAAAATGATCGAACGGTATTTCCGTTGGCATTGCAAGAAGCCCGAAACCGCTGGTATTTAGTTGCAAAAGATTCTTCTGATGGGCTTGTAAAAACATTTGGTTTGGATCGAATTTCAGAGTTGGAAATTTCTAAAAGTACCTTTGACTATCCTGTAAGTTTTAATCTGAACGAGCATTTTAAAAATGCTTTTGGAATTATCAGCAGCGAGAAGGCGCCACAAAAAGTAGTGTTGGAATTTTCGACAGAGCAAGCAAATTATATCAAATCGTTGCCACTTCATCACTCTCAAATAGTGGTTTCAGAATATACAAACACTACTTTAATCGAATTATATTTATGTCCAACCTACGATTTTGTAATGGAGCTACTTTCTATGGGAAAAGAAGTAAAGGTGCTAGAGCCCAAAAGTTTACAAGATGAGATAATAGTAAAATTAAAAGAGACTTTAAACAATTATAATTAATGGTAGAAGGCTTTGTCGAAAATAAAAATTAATTTATTCGGAGAAGGAATAGAAGTTAGACACTTGCAATTAGATGCTGCAAGATATGACCGATGGACAGAAATCGCTGTTAAAAGGAATTGTCTTTTGGGTGATTTGTTGCTCGATCCTTTTTTCTACCATCAATTAAAGGATGACAAAATCAAATCTGTTTTAGATTTGGAGGCAACCGTGGTTTCTGGTATTTTGGACAAACGTTTTAGTCAAGTTGAAATTTGGTTTGATCGCCACAAGGTGCTGAAAGTAAAACCGCACGAACTTTTTAATCCGATGCTGTTGTTTCCATTGTATAAAATCGAAAATAATCAAAATTTCCATTCAGATAAATTGGAAAGCGGTCTATATATTCTACGAAAGGAAATTGGATTAATTGCCTCTATGGAATTACAAAATCCCTCAGCAAGTCTGCTCATATCTGATTTTACTTTTGAGAAAAGTGTATTCAATAAAAACGAATTTCTATCAAATATTAAATATCAGAACCAAGAATTTAAATTTATAAAAAGTGACGCTCTCATCACGTATCAAACGGCCTTTGAAGTGTTATAATTGAAATTTGATGTTATTTCTTTTCAATCATTATAGTTTCAGCCGAAGATAAAATCCCCTTCTTTCTCTGCGTCTTGTAAAAGAAAGTCTTCCTCGCTTAGTAACAATCGACTATCAAGTTGAAGCTTTTTGGCGAAAGCCTACCAAAACTTAGCAAAATCAAAATCTTAAAGAAATCCTATTGCAATCAACATACTTATACTTAAAACCTATTTTGATGTTTTAATTCTTAAGTTTAAAGTTGAAATTTTTAAGAACTGCAAATAATTTCGAGTAATGCCACTTTATTATTTACAAATCTTAAAATTTTCTTAATACATTTGAACCTTAGAAAGTACGATAAATAATCGTACTTAATACAATCGATTTTCAAAATAATCTCGCTCGTTCAGACTCAAAAAAAAGACAAATTCTAAAATTTTTTCATGAAAAATCTCTACTTTTTATTTATATTCCTAAGTTCTTTCGCATATTCTCAAGATGCTTTCATTACGACTTGGGAAGTTCCTAGCTCTAATTTGACAGTAGACTTTCCGTTTTCAAGCAATTCAAATTACACAATCGATTATGGCGATGGAACGCCTATTGGAAACTCAAATCACGTGCATACTTACGCGGCACCTGGAACATATACTGTATCAGCATGGAATATAAAAAAAATAGAATTCATTTCAAGTGATCCCATGTTAAGGACCAAATTAATGTCTGTCGAACAATGGGGGACCTCTCAATGGACATTATTAAAAGACGCATTTTATATGTGTACTAATATGGTCCTAAATGCAACAGATGCACCTAATTTAAGCCAAGTTACAACTCTAAATAATATGTTTCGCGGTGCGTCTTCTTTCAATCAGTCGATTAATCATTGGAATGTATCGAACATTACAAAAATGGAATCATTATTTGCTGGAGCGATAAATTATAATCAACCACTTAATAATTGGAACGTCTCTAATGTAACAAATATGAATTCGCTATTTACGGGTGCAGAAAACTTCAATCAACCGCTCAATAATTGGAATGTATCTAATGTAACAAATATGACTTCAATTTTTCAGTTTGCCACTATTTTTAATCAGCCACTTTCTTCTTGGAATGTCTCTAATGTGATTAATATGTCGTCGGCATTTAAGTATGCTATCGCTTTTAATCAGCCACTTAATTCGTGGAATGTTTCGAGTGTAACCAATATGAGTAGTATGTTTTATGCGGCAAGTGCATTTAATCAGCCAATTGGAAGTTGGAATGTGTCAAATGTTATAAATATGAGCAAGATGTTTCAGTATGGTTCTGCTTTTAATCAATCGGTGAATAATTGGAATGTTGCTAATCTGCAAAATGCCAGTTTTATGTTTGCACAAGCTACTGTTTTTAATCAGCCGGTGAGTAACTGGAATACTTCTAGCCTGAAAAATGCAGAGAGTATGTTTGAATCTGCAATTGTTTTTAATCAGCCACTAAATAGCTGGAACTTTTCAAGTGTTTTAAATACTAGAAATATGTTTAGTATGGCAACCAACTTCAATCAGCCGCTTAATAATTGGAATGTTTCCAATGTATATGATTTTGATTATATGTTTTATGACGCTACAAATTTCAATGGAAATTTGTCAGGTTGGAACTTAGCAAGTGCCACAACTCTCAAAAGTATGTTCGCTATTGCAGCAGCTTTTAATCAACCAATAAATGATTGGAATGTAGCAACTATTACTAATTTCAATAATATGTTTTTTGGTGCGAGCAATTTTAATCAGGCATTAAATAACTGGAATACTTCTTCTGCCAATACTTTTTACGGAATGTTTTCTGCTGCGAGCAGTTTTAATCAAGATATATCTGGTTGGAATTATAGTAACGCTGAGGAGCTTGGCTCATTCCTTGACAATTCTAATTTGGATATAAATAATTACGAAGCTTTACTCGACGCTTTTGTAGAGTCTGGACTAGAAAATAAAAATGTAGGAGTTGCAGATCTTGTTTATTGCAATACTCTTGTTCGTGAATATTTGATTGGTCACTTAGGCTGGAGTTTTTTTAACGATGTTCGGGATCCTCAATGTGCGGGAAATAGCATCTCCGGACAAGTGTTTTATGATCAAGACGCGAATGGCTGTGATATAGAAGATGTAGCTTTTTCTCAGTTTTTAGTAGGTGCTGATTATGGTTTGGGCAGTTTTGCAGCTTCAGGAACGGAGGGACTTTATAATTTGCAAGTATTTGAAGGTAATTACAATGTTTCGCTACTTAATATTCCGAGCTATTTTTCTGTAAATCCGCTAACGACAAACTATAACTTTACGACATTTAATAATAATGAAGTGCTGAATTTTTGTGTATCTGCAAATCAAAATATTAGTGATTTAAGTGTCACTTTTTTACCCATACAAGAAGCTAGACCAGGGCTTACGGCTCAATATCAAATAGTTGTAAAAAATGCTGGTACTCAAACTGTGCCAACTGCAGAGCTACATTTAACTTTTGATAACGCTAAACAATCTTTCGTAGAAGCGAGTCAGAATCCGCTTTCGATCAACGACAATCAATTAAATTTTGAAGTAACAGATCTTCAGCCTTTTGAAAGTCGCATAATTGATGTTATAATGCTAACATTGATGCCAAATGTCGTGCAAAGTGGCGATAATTTAGACTTTACTGCAACAGTCACGCCAGACAATAATGATTTTACGCCGCAGAACAACTTATATCATTTAGCACAGGTAGTTGTAAATTCTTTTGATCCAAATGATAAAAGAGTTTTACAAGGTGACCAAATCTCAATTGAAGAAGCTGCAGACTATTTAGATTACATTATCAGATTCCAAAATACTGGAACTGCAAGCGCTATTAATGTGCGGATTGATGATATATTAGATCTTAAATTAGACTGGACAACGCTTACTCCCGTTAGTGCTAGTCACAATTATCGCTTTGAAATTAAGGATGGCAATCAGATTAAATTCTTCTTTGATAATATCTATTTACCAAATCAATCTATCGACGATGAGGGCAGTAATGGATTTATAGCGTACAAAATTAAGCCACTTCCTACGATTGCTTTAGGCAACATCATTACCGGTTTTGCCTCGATTTATTTTGACTTCAACGATCCTATTTTAACAAATAATGCCACGACAATTGTGGGCAGTCCATTATCCATAAAGAAATTTTCAGCTAGCAATTTGGCAAAGGTTTATCCAAATCCAGCGACAGATTTCGTAAATATTCAGGCTAAGGATGGAGTTCACCTTGAAGAAGTTAGTATCTACAATATGCAAGGTCAAAAACTTATTTCGGCTCAGCAAAATTTAGAAAGTATCAATTTGCAGCAACTTAGCGCAGGACTTTATTTAATTTCAATCAAGACAAATCAAGGTATTGCAAGCTATAATCTAATCAAGAAATAATATTTTTTTTTGGGCTTGCGCCAAAAGACTTCAGCTCTGTAAAATTTATAGTAAAGTAAGGTGGATTATTGCTTACATCAATTGTGGCAAGAAGGCGATTTTGTCTTCGGTTGAAGGTATTGTGGTTGCAAAGTATTGAATTGGTTAATTGATATTTAGCTGGATGATGGTTTACATAATTGGCAGGGCGGGAAGGTCTCTGTTTGCTTTGGCAGAATTTCTTGCTTTAATGTAAAATATCATCCTATGTTGGTGTATTTCGCGCTTTCAAAGGCGTGATTATTTTGATTGTGTTGCTTCAATAGCATCTCATCTTACGTTGATATATGGCGTCTTTTCAGAACTGTTATTATTTGGGTTTTGTTGGTTTCATAGTATTTTATCATATGTTGCCACATATGTTCTTTCATAACTTGGTTAGTTCGGCGAGGTGGAGCAGACTTCATCTTGATGATTACTTAGCCCTGAAAGGACGACATATTTTAGAGTTGTACGCAATATATCGTATCGACACAATGCATTAAAGTAACCATAATTTGCATAAAATTATTTTCCAGAACTAAGTAAATAATGAGAACTGTAGGGATTTTTCTTCAAAGATTTGATTTGAATCTTCGTATAATTACGATTAATAATTCCGATAGTCAATAGAATTATCACATTGTAATAAAACTTTTATTCGAAAATTTGAAAAAGTAATTAGACCGCTCGTTCTGAAGGAAGAGGTTACAACGAAATAGCTTAAAAATAAAAATGCTTTCCATTGAATTTGAAAACATTCACAAATCTTTTAATAACATCTTCAGCCGAAATAAAAACCCTATAATTTATACAAAATACTTTTAACAAAATTAAATTGATAGTACTCTCTTTTTATGTAAATTTGTTAACCAAACGGTTAAACCTTTTACTTAAACACGATGGATAAAATCAAAACAGAAAATACTGAATTTGAAATACTGGAGGCGGCTAAAGATATTTTTCAGCAAAAGGGAATGGCAGGAGCAAGGATGCAAGAGATTGCAGACAAGGCGAAAATAAATAAAGCGCTATTGCACTATTATTATAGAAGTAAACAATTGCTATTTGAAGCTGTTTTTAAAAGTGCTTTTTCACTCCTTGCGCCCCAATTAAATAAGGTATTAAACGATGATTCGGAGTTGTTTGAAAAAATTGAAAGTTTTACAGATAATTATGTGTCTTTTGTAGTAAAGCATCCATACTTACCAAACTTTGTTATTCAGGAATTAAATAAAAATCCCGAATTTGTCAATACGCTCAGAGCGCAAAAGAACTTCCCGTCAATGGAAAAGTTTAGTTTGCAAGTGACAGAGTCGATTCAAAAAGGTTTAATCAGACCAATAGAAGCAGAACAGCTGTTGATTAATATTCTGTCGCTGAATATCTTCCCATTTATTGGTCAGCCGTTGTTAATGGCATTACTACATGTGGATAAGGATCGATACAATCAAATTCTTTTTGATCGTAAGACTCAAGTTGCATCCTTTATCATTAATTCGATAAAAATTTAGCGAAATGAAAATAAAATTACTTTTCCAGCTTTTATATTTAATTCCCCTAATGGCAAATGCTCAGAGAATTTTGACATTGCAGGAGTGTTATGATTTAGCGGCGAAAAACTATCCTTTGGCCAAACAAAGCGGGCTACTTCATCAAAAGTCAACTTACGAAATAGAGGGAATAAATACCGCCAAACTTCCTAAGATTGATCTAAACGCCCAAGCAACTTATCAATCAGATGTAATTGGATTACCAATTGCGTTACCTGGAATGGAGCCTCAGAATAAAGATCAATATAGGGCGACTTTAGATGTAATTCAGATTATATACAACGGCGGAGCAGTCGATGCAACTGCAAAGTTAAGAGCAGCACAATCCAAAACACAGCAACAGCAAGTGGAAGTAAATTTATATCAGTTGAAAAGCCGAATTAATCACTATTATTTTTCGATTTTGTTACTTCAAGAAAAGCGAGCTTTGTTAGTTTCGAAAAATGAACTGCTCTTAGAAAAAACAAAAGAAGTAAAATCAGGGGTAAAATATGGCGCTATTCTTCCTGCATCTGAACTTATTTTGGAAGCTGAAATGCTAAAAATAAAACAGCAGTTGACCGAAATTAAATTCGAAAATATAAAGCTACTTCAAAGTCTATCTGATCTGACTTTCACCAAAATTGATTCGGAAACAGTAGTGATTCCACCTACTAATGAAGACAAAATTTCTCGGTCTATTCGACCAGAACTTACATTTTATGAGTTACAAAATGAGCAAATAGATTTTTCGAAAAGTATACTTTCTAAATCTGCTTTACCACGTCTCAACGCTTTTGGTCAAGCTGGCTATGGAAATCCAGGATTGAATATGCTTGATAATTCATTTCAAGGATTTTATATTGTAGGATTAAAAGCGAATTGGAATATTCTAGATTGGGGAAAAAACAAGAAAGATCTTAATGCACTCGAAATAGCAAAAGAGATTGTGCTAACTGAAAAGGAAACTTTTGAACTCAATAATTTAATTGAGTTGCAACAAGGAGAGAACGATATCAAAAAATTGCAAGAACTTTTAACTTCTGACTACGAAATAATCGAAATCCGTTCAAAGATTGCACAATCTGCCAACGCTCAAATGAAAAACGGAGTGATCACCACATCAGAGTATTTGACAGAATTCATCAATTTGTTTGAAGCTAGAAATGTTTTGAAAACACACGAAGTGCAATTATCTCTTGCCAAATCGAATTATGAGATAATTAAAGGAAATTAGAAAATAGTCGCAAAAAATAAATCTAGAAAATGAAAAAACTTATTCTTTTACTAATAGCAGCGATGGGAATAATTTCCTGTAATAATAACAACCTTCGAGCTGACGGATACGGAAACTTTGAAGCTACAGAAATTACTGTTTCATCAGAATCAAATGGAAAAATCGAATTTCTAAAGTTGGAAGAAGGAGATCTTTTGAAGACCGGAACTCAGGTTGGATTGATTGATACTTTGCAATTGTTTTTGAGCAAACAACAGCTGATTGCGTCACAAAACACTATTTCAGCAAGATCAGCAAATGTGCTTTCTCAAAGAAGTGTTTTGACAGAGCAACTCAAATCTGCAAAGATCGAGCAAAGCAGAATTGGAAGTATGTTTTCTGAAAATGCTGCTACCAAACGTCAAGTAGACGAAATTGATGGAAAAGTAAAAGTTATTGAAGAGCAGATAAAAGGAGTGGGAACTCAGAATGCACCGATTGTAAGTGATCTAAAATCAATTGATGTTCAGATTGAAAAAATTAATGATCAAATTCAGAAAAGTAAAATTACTAATCCCATTAACGGAACTGTTTTGACAAAATATGCGGAAGCTGGCGAAATTGCTGCTTTTGGAAAACCGTTATATAAAATTGCTGACCTGACCGAAATGACTTTGCGTGTGTATGTGAGCGAGACTCAGCTGACAGATATTAAAATTGGACAAGAAGTAATAATAAAAATTGATGGTAAGAACGAAATGAAATCCTACAAAGGAATTATTTCGTGGATTGCTTCTCAAGCGGAATTTACTCCGAAGATTATTCAAACTAGGGAAGAAAGAGTTAACCTTGTTTATGCGGTAAAGGTTAAGATTATGAATGATGGAAGTCTGAAGATTGGCATGCCGGCGGAGATGTGGTTGGGAGGAAATTGAAAGATTTAGGAATGCGAAATAATCAAAAATAACAAAGTGAACCACATTACATAAATACATTTGAAATGATGAAGAAAAATATCAGATTTATAGCGGCTTTCCTACTTGCAGCTTTTGCATTATTGACTCTTTTCTTAAGTTCATCAATCATCTTGGACTTATTTGGAATTAGAGACAAGGAGGGAGATTTTGTATTAACAATTGTATGGGCAAATTTTATTAGCAGTATTATGTATTTATTTGCTGCCTACGGATTTATGAAAGGAAAGAAAGAAACCTTTAAATTACTAGGTGTAGTTGTGTTAATTTTAATTTGTGCATTTATCGCTTTTGGAATTCATATTTATAATGATGGAATTTACATGACCAAAACTATTGGTGCTATGATATTTAGAATAGTAGTCACTCTGATTTTTGCCTTTGTTGCGTATTTTACGATTAACAAAAGACAATCTGAATTAATCAAAAAATAACATCTATTAAAAATTCGAAACAAGCTATCAATGAGCATTTCTGTTAAGAACATATCGAAGTCTTACAAAACGTTAAAAGCAGTTGACAATATTAGCTTTGAAGTCGCTGATGGAGAACTTTTTGGTCTAATTGGCCCTGATGGTTCAGGGAAAACAACAATTTTCAGAATTTTGACTACGCTCCTTATTGCCGACGAAGGTATTGCGACCGTTGCGGGATATGAGGTTGTAAAGGATTATAAAGCCATTCGGAATTCAGTTGGATACATGCCTGGAAAATTTTCATTGTATCAGGATTTAACCGTAGAAGAAAATCTTGAATTCTTTGCAACAATCTTCGGAACAACAATCGAGGAGAATTATGACCTTATAAAAGATATTTACACTCAGATTGAACCTTTTAAAAAGCGAAGAGCTGGCAAATTATCTGGGGGAATGAAGCAGAAATTAGCCCTCTGTTGTGCTCTTATTCATAAACCTAAGGTTTTATTTCTCGACGAACCTACTACTGGTGTTGACCCTGTCTCACGAAAGGAGTTTTGGGACATGCTCAAAAGACTAAAAGAAAAGGGAATTACCATAGTGGTTTCAACGCCTTATATGGACGAGGCGGCGTTATGCGACAGAATTGCACTTATTCAGGATGGCAAAATTTTAGAAATTGACACACCTCAAAATATAGTAGCAAATCATAAAAAGAAAATTTTTAATGTGAGCGCGAAAGATACATACCGATTGCTGTTGGACTTAAAAAAATATCCAACTAGCTCCAGCGTCTATGCCTTTGGCCAATATATACATTACACCGATACTCAGGAAAATTTTGAAATATCATCATTAGAGAAATATTTACTTGATCACACTCATACAGAGATCGAAATTCATCTTACAGATGCAACGATTGAAGATGTGTTTATGGATTTGGCAGCACCTACTAAATTATTTTAAAGTGGAAAAGGAAAAGATTATCGAAGTGAAAAATTTGTCTAAGAAGTTTGGCGATTTTACGGCTGTAAAAGACATTTCCTTTGACGTGTACAAAGGCGAAATCTTTGGTTTCTTAGGAGCTAATGGAGCAGGAAAGACGACGGCTATGAAAATGTTGATAGGAATTTCGACACCAAGCTCAGGAAGTGCTAGAGTAAGTCACCTAGACGTAATTACAGAAACTGATAAGGTTAAGCGTAGCATTGGATATATGAGTCAGAAGTTCTCAATGTATGATGATCTAACCATAAAAGAGAATATCACATTCTTTGGCGGAATTTATGGCCTAAGCCGAAAGCAAATTAAAGAAAAAACGAAAGTTCTAATCGAAGAATTGCAGCTTGAAAATGTCGCAAATCAGTTAGTTGGATCACTTCCTTTAGGCTGGAAACAAAAACTATCTTTTTCGGTGGCGTTGCTGCATGAGCCTAAAATTGTGTTCCTTGATGAACCTACGGGTGGAGTAGATCCAATAACGAGAAGGCAGTTTTGGGAACTTATTTACGCACAAGCACACAAAGGAACGACCATTTTTGTAACCACACATTATATGGACGAAGCCGAATACTGCGATAGAGTTTCAATAATGGTGGATGGCCGAATTGAAGCTTTGGACACTCCCAAAAAGCTTAAAGAACAGTTTAAGGTGCAATCAATGAATGATGTCTTTCTGAAGTTAGCACGAAATATAGAATAGCGCGACAGCACGAATCAATAATGTTGCAGGAAACATTAAAAATCCAAAACAGAATATAATGAAACGATTTATTGGTTTTGTAAAAAAAGAATTCTATCACATTTTCCGTGACAGGCGCTCTATGTTTATACTTTTCGGAATGCCGATTGCTCAAATTATGCTATTTGGTTTTGCAATTACCAACGAAATAAACAATGTCGATATCGCAATTTTGGACAAGTCAAAAGATGCGGAAACGAAATTAATTATCAATAAAATAAATGCTTCCAAATATTTCAAAATAGAAAATGAAATTCTAACTGAAAAGCAAATTGAAAGTGTTTTTAGGAAGGGCAAAGTAAAAGCAGTTTTAGTTTTCGAAAAGGATTTTGCCAAGAATCTTCAAGCTCAAAAGAATGGAAAAATTCAAATTATTAGTGATGCTACGGATCCCAATACTGCCAACACAATTACAAATTACACCCAGTCCATTTTGCAAAAATACCAGCAAGAGCTCAATCAGGGAATAGAAAATCCTTATCAAATCAGTCTGCAATCGCAAATGTATTACAATCCTGAATTGAAAAGTGTATTTAATTTTGTTCCCGGCGTAATGACAGTAATTCTAATGCTAGTGTCCGCAATGATGACCTCGATTTCTATTACACGGGAGAAGGAATTGGGCACTATGGAAATTCTATTAGTGTCGCCATTAAAACCATTTTTAGTAATTATCGGGAAAGTTTTTCCGTATATATTTTTATCAATTATTAATGCAATTGTGATCATCGTACTAAGTATTTTCGTCTTTAATGTCCCCGTACAAGGAAGTTTGTTTCTCTTAGCAATGGAAAGTATATTATTTATCATTACATCATTAACGCTCGGAGTTTTGATCTCCACAATTGCCGAAACGCAGCAATCCGCCTTAATGATTTCCCTTATGGGATTAATGCTACCAGTAATTTTGCTTTCAGGATTTATTTTTCCTCTTTCAAGCATGCCGCTACCTTTGCAATACATAAGCAACATAATTCCCGCTAAATGGTTTATAATTATTTTGAAAGGAATTATGCTCAAAGGTGTTGGGATCGCTCAATTGTGGAAAGAAACCGGAATTCTGATTGTAATGTCTTTGGTATTTACAGCGATTAGCGTCAAAAAGTATAAGATACGCTTAGAATGATTTTTTTAATTCCGTAACTCCCAAATAGAATTTATATAAGCAAAAATTCCACGACCAAATGAAAACAATAGGATATATAATTCAAAAGGAATTCAAGCAGATTATGCGCAACAAAGGAATGTTGCCCATCATATTTTTGTTGCCACTTTTACAGCTTTTAATCCTAGCGAATGCGGCGACTTTTGAAGTTAAAAATATTACTTTTTCATATATTGATCATGATAAATCGAGTTCGTCCAAAGAATTGATTGACAAATTTAAAGCTTCAACATATTTCAAGATTATTGCCGATTTTCCTTCGAAAAGAAGAGCTGATCAAGCAATGGAAAGGGGAGAAGTAGAAGTTATTTTAGAAATTCCAAAAAATTTTGAACGCAGTATTGTCAAAAGCAAGGTGGCCGATTTAGCCGTTTACATTAATGCTATCGATGGTGCAAAAGCAGGTGTCGAAAATGTTTACATCAATCAAATTATAAAGAGTTTCAATCAAGAAATCCTATTAAAAGCGTATCAGCAAAATCAGCAGTTATCGAGGCCAATAAGTATCGAAACAATTCCTTCTTTTTGGTACAACAATACCCTAAATTACAAAACCTATATGGTGCCGGGAATTTTGGTACTATTGGTCACAATGCTCACACTTTTCCTTTCTGGGATGAATATTGTGCGCGAAAAAGAGATGGGTACATTAGAGCAAATTAATGTTACACCAATTAGAAAACATCAGTTTATAATCGGCAAATTATTTCCGTTTTGGGTACTCGGAATGCTTATTCTTACCGTTGGATTACTAATTTCAAAATTCATTTTTGACGTTCCAATTTTAGGAAGTATCGGCTTAATTTATCTCTTTTCTGCCGTTTATTTATTGGTAATCCTGGGAATGGGATTATTAATTTCCAATTTCACCGACACGCAGCAACAAGCAATGTTCATCGCATGGTTTTTCGTGGTGATTTTTATCTTAATGAGCGGACTTTTTACACCTATTGAAAGTATGCCGATGTGGGCACAGAACATCACTTTATTTAATCCAATCCGCTATTTTGTTGAGGTCATTAGAATGGTAATGCTCAAAGGCTCTGCTTTTTCAGACATCAGCACACAGTTTGGAATTATCTGTTTTTATGCCGTTTTAATGAATAGTTTAGCGGTATGGAGTTACAAAAAGACCAATTAAATTTTAGCACAAATAAGAATTTATTTTAGCATAACTATGTCCTTCATTTCAATTTTTAGTTTCTTTTGGGCGCTTTGCGGCTGTTTCATTCTTCACAGCCACAACCGGGTCATCCACTATATCTTTGCTGCTCCCAGAAAATCCCGCTATTATTGATGTTATCGGGGAGCAGCAAAGGATGCCGTTCCTACCCCTAGCGCAAAATCGCCAATTTTGAATTACTTCGCTCTAATTAGATAATTGTTAATTCTAAAAGTAAGAATGCATATCATTTGATAATTTCAGATAAATAATTCGTTCAATTTCAAATTATGTTTATTTTTTTATTCTTCTAAATTTTGATCTATAGAAAGCTATTCTCCGTCAAAAGTAAATTTTTTATCACGTAGCTTTAACTTGTTTGAGGCTACTTTTTTTGCACCATTTTCTATAATATTTTTGTGCAAAACTTCATTAGTTCCTCAAAATCTTATAATTAAAGATAGCAATAGTGTTTTTTTTAATCTAAACTGAATTTTATAAAATATTGGTTTTAAGCTAACTATAATGTATAAAAGGTATATATTTTAATTATTTATAGTTTATTTTAATTAAATTAGTTCCTGTATCTATAAAGGTGATTTGGGATTATCAAATTCGTATTTGATTCTTGCAAATTCTTGAAACGGACATTATTTTATATAATCTAAACTTGGTCGTGGGGAAGTAGGGCTATCGTTGCAATCACTTAAACAATTTTGAAAATTAATTTTTAAAGAACCTATCTGCAGGTAAAATATTTTACCGACGATTTTCCTTCTTATTTGATACATGAATGATTATTGGACCATGTATATAATTAACATTATTGTCATCAGTCTTAAAAATCCCATTCAAAAATATTCTACCATTCTATTTATAGTTGTGTGTGGCATACAATTTCGTCGGAAAGCGGTAAACATTAAGCAAATAGTAAATAGCATTTAATATTAGAATTCTGGAGATAAAGAATCATTAATGAAGAAAATAAAAATTCTTTATCACTTCACAAAACGTGGTCACTACTTCATATAATCTTCAATTTCTAAATCCTATGAAATACATACTTACTCCCGAATTGACTCTGCAAACTATTGGTATTTTGATCTCTATTTTGATTTTACTTAAAGGAATAAATGAATTTAAGAAAGCGCAGAAGTGGAAAAAACTCGAATTTTTATCCAAAGAAATAAAAGAATTTTTTACAGATCCTGATGTTAAAAGAGCGTTATTAATGCTAGATTGGAATGATAATAAAGTTGAATTAAAAATGGGGGAAATTGGGAGCGAAGTCGAATTATACTTCAATGACCAAGATATTTTGGCCGCGCTGCAAACCCACAAACAGCAGCAAAATTTTCTTGATAAGCATATCATTATTAAAAAAGTTTTTGATGCACTATTTGATGGTTTGTCAATGTTTGAGAATTATATAGAAACTGGATTAGTTTCAGCAAAAGACTTAGAACCATATTTAAATTATTGGATTACTATTCTTGCTGATAATAACAATCGCAGGAAATCTACAAAATTGCGGGAACAAATGTGGAAATACATTGACGAATATGGCTATAGCAAGGTTCGCAGATTATGTGAACGCGAGGAATTTGGAAGTTTTGAAAGAGTTAATCCGTCTGAAAAATAAAATTTTATCATAGGCTAATTTAAATTGTGATATAAAATAATCAGTTTTATTGTGCGATTTTATTTGACATATTTTGTTTTTGAGAAATATTTCTTGCTTACAGTCAGCTGCGCGAAGGATGGAAGCGGCATCCTTTTCTGGCTTTTTTTGCCAGAAAAGATATAGTGTACAGCCTGACCTGAAAGGGCGCGCCCAAAAAAATCAAAAAAATTTCATCAAGTGTTTTTGCATCTTTTAAACTAGTAACTTTGGCAAAGTGCACTTAAAAAAGAAAGAATATTTAGATGGAAATCTTGTAAGTAGAAAAGTATGGAAAATAATAAATTCAGAAAAATTGGTCAGTTTCAATATTCAAGTGAGGCTTATATTTATAAAGGAAAGTTAGAATCTGAAGGAATTTCGGTTTTTATTCGCGATAATCATACTGTAGATACTGATCCGTTGGTGAGTAATGCGATTGGCGGTGTAAAACTTTTTGTGTATAACGAAGATTATGATGAGGCGGAAACAATCCTCAAAGAGATTACTCTTTTTTCGGTTGATAATAATGGAAAACTTCTTAAATGTCCAAAGTGTGGCGCGGAAAAGATTCAGTTGTTTACCACAATTAGAGACTTGAAATCTTTTATTTCCTTTTTTGTGACATTATTTGCTGTGGTGCTCCCATTTTACACTCGGTACAAATATAAATGTGAGGTGTGCAATCATGAGTTTTCTTAGCAATTTTTAAGTTTATTTTTTACAATTTTGGAGAGATCTAAATGCAAATACTTTCTATTTTATTTCGATAGAAATATAAAGTAATTATGAGAAAGATATTTTTAATAAAAATTGAAATGACTGACAATTACTAAAAATCACTCATTCATTTTTTAATTATTATCAATTAATTTTTTTTCCGCAATATCAAAAAAACATCCTATATTCGACAATTCGAACTATTTTTTTTCTAATTATATATAAATTTATTCTAAAAACATGAAATACAAATACCAACTATTTTCGATTTGTTTATTGATGCTTATGTTATTTGTCGGATGTTCCTCTGAAAATGGTGCCGCAATTGATGTACTAAAACCTAAAGTACTAATTCAGAGTCCAGTTGTGATTTTCGATTATTCAACGGATATCGGTAATAGCTATGTTTCACATACCGTAACTTTACAAGCTCAGGGATCTGATGAAACCAACGTATCAGCATTTAATTTGTTGGTAACCAATGAAAATGGTGTGGTAGTTCTTGAAAAAAAAGGTTTGATTAAGGATGTTTCTACTAAAATTGTAACTATTTCTGAGAAATTTAATACCACAGTTATTGGAAATTATACTGCCGTTTTTACTGCAATTGATGGTAGTGGGAATACTGCAGTTGGCACAATAAATTTTACTTACTCTGATTTATAAGCTGGCGATTTCAATTTATAATTTCACAATATCGAGTATGCGAATAAAATTTGAGAAGTATTAGGTAAACAAATACTGCGCAATATTAAAGTAAAAGAATATCACTTTCTAATAAACAGAATGTAATATATGGAATTAACCGTTATAGAGAAAATAGGAAAGAGGAGAACAATTCTTCTTTCGATTAGTATTTTGCTTGTCTCAATTCACACGATTTATTACTACCATTCGGTAATACAGGAAATAGAAATAAAAAAAATTGTGCAGCAAATAATTCGATTTTTGCTGACAGTTTGGCTTCTGATTTTAATTTATAAAGGGGCAAACTGGGCTAGAATTGTAATGATAATTTTAGCTTTTGTTGCAGTTATCGGAAGTTTAATTTCAATAGTTACCATAGATCAAGATTTTGTTTTGAAAACACCTTTACTGGTCATGGCGATTGTCTATTCGATGGCAATCTATTTTTTAGGATTTTCGAAAAGTTACAAAGCTTTCGCAACCTTTCAAAGAATGGATAAATCTGCGGTAGCAACGAAGAGTTTGTCGTGATGAACTAGGCATTTCAATCAACTTCCTTATATTTGATGATTAAAAATTTTATTAATGAAAAAATCCATTAAAGATGCTAAACCTTTGTATTTGTATCTTCTTTCGCTAGGTTTCATTTTTCTTTCAAAAACTGTTGCGACAAATTATTTAATACTTTCTTATGTTTTTACTGGAATAGCGCTTGCAATTTTCATTTTGGCACTAGTGAATCACTTCAAAAAATAAAAAAAGATAGGGAATGCGATCATTATTGCCGAAGTAGTGATCTTTTTTATTGTGTAAAATTTAGAATAAAACTACGTTGTTTGTAAAAAAATATTTAGAAATTTTTCGTGATCTCGGTTTTAATTTATAAGTTAAAAGAGTTAATGGTAGTTCAAATAATTACAATTTAAAACTGAAAATTAGCACCTAAATTCCAGGCCCAGATTCCGTTTACTCTCAATCGAAATACAATCATCTTCTTTGAAATATTTTCGAAGTCGGCTGATAAAAACATCCATACTTCGTCCGGAAAAGAAATCATCGGTATTCCAAATAGCTTTCAGAATTATATCACGCTTGATAAGTTGGTTTTTATTTTCGAAGAGGAATAGAAGTAGAGCAGCTTCTTTTTCTGTTAATTGTTGATTGCTATTTTCGCTTTGCAGTAATAATCGATGCGTGTCAAAGAGGAATTTTCCAATCTGTATTGTTTGAATTTTTTTATTCTGCGAAATTATTTTTTCGCTTCTCTTTAATATATTCTGAATCCGCAAAACAAGTTCGTCTGCTTCAAATGGTTTGACGATATAATCATCAGCGCCTAGCTTAAGTCCCTTAATTTTGTCTTCCTTTAGTTTTTTGGCGGTTAGAAAAAGGAAAGGAACTTCTGGATTGTGATTTACAATTTTCTCAGCAAGTGTAAATCCATCCATTTTTGGCATCATTACATCCAAAATACAGAACTGAAAATCCTCGTTCTTAAAGGCAGAAAAAGCTAATTCGCCATCTGAAACCCAATGGACATCAAAATCGAAAAGCTCTAAATACTGTTTGAGAACTTTCGCAAAATCAGCATCGTCTTCGGCTAAAAGAATTTTTTTCATTTTTAAATTAATTGTTGTTTTTGCGTCCGATTTTCATTAACGAATGTCGAAATTTGGGTTGTAAGAAGTAGGAATCGAAAGGTTGAAAGTCGCACCTTGCCCAATATCGCTTATGATGTTGATCGAGCCTTTATGTGCTTTTACAATTTGCTCCACATAATACAGGCCTAAACCTAATCCCTTTGCATTGTGAATGTCACCTTGCTGAACGCGGTAAAACTTATCAAATAGTAGAAGCTGGTTTTTCTTAGAAATCCCAATACCATCGTCTTGAATGCCAATGCAAAACTCTGAGTTTTTTAGGTCGGCGGTGATTGTTATAGTACGACAACCATATTTTACTGCATTTTCTAGAACAGTGTTAATGGCGGTTGTTAAATGGAATCTATCCAAAATTAAAGTTGCTTTTGCTTCGGTAAATTTTGCTCCAATTAGCACATTTGGAAAGGCAATTTGAAAGTCTGCAATTATTGTATGTAGAAAATCGGGCATTGCCGTTTTCTCTTTATGCAAATCGATATCGTTGTGCCCCAAAGCATTTGTCATTACTTGGTCTATTAAATTTTGTAGCCGAGTGTTCTGTCTGTTGATGGTGTCCAAAAGTCCGTTAAAATGCTCTTGATTTTCAGCAATTTGTGCACGACTCAATAATTTTGTCGAGACAGCTAAAGTTGTGAGTGGCGTTTTTAATTCGTGAGTAATATTATTGATAAAATCAGTTTTTATATCACTAATTTTTTTCTGTTCAATCAATGATTTTAATGCAATTACAAATAAAGTTGTCAGGATTAAAATAGAACAAACCGCTAAAGAAAAGATAAGTGTCATTCGTTTTAAGATAATCCACTCCCAGTTTTTAATAGAAATATATAATGTGTCTTCTGTCAAAAGTTTATAAGTCGTGGCATTACTTGGATGTAAAATTCCACTAGTGGTGCCTACGTAATTCCGAACTAGGAAAGCGCCATTTAGTGAGGCTAGATTTCCGTAGACCTTATTTGAAATTAATGGCTTTTCCGCAAATATAGTGTCAGCTTCGGCATTGTTATAGAGAACAAATTTGTCCAAGACGATGGCAAAATCCATTTCTAAATCTGGTATTTCTTTTTCAAATTCCTTTTGAAGTTTTTGCGTCAGTTCTTTTTTGAAGCTATTCTGCAAAATAGACTGCTTAATCTGCTCCTTGGTAGTCTTATGACTGAGCAAATAGTTCTCGGCTAATTCTTTATAGTATAAATCTTTTTGTACAAAAACTGTGGAGTCGATATCGCTATAATCATTGGTAATTTTACCAATTTTTTCTTTGATTTCTAATCGAAATTGTTCGACTTTAAACTCATACGCAGTTTTTACCAGATAAAACTGCATTACAACAAGACCAATTAAAACGGCTGCTGAACCAACTATAAGTAAATTTATTTTCTGTCGCATAGTGTAAGAAATACAATTCAAAAATACATTATTTAATGTTTGAATTTCACATTAACTCTGCGTTAACCCACGATTAACCTTCAATCAGGCGAAATAAAATCAAATTTGTAAATAGTAAATAAGTGTGAAACTTTTAATTGCCATTAATATGCTATTAGTATCAAAAATCTATGCTGCTGCACAGAAACTTCCTGAAGATTTCGGCCACCGACACATCAAACTAAAATATCTTGACGATCCAGTAGATGTAATTGTGATGTCAAAACATGGAGAAGAGCGGATTGCCAAACCACTTTTTCTCTTCTGTCAAGGAAGTTTGCCACAGCCCGTTATTAAATATAATGAAAATGGACTGTTTGAAACTCTGTTTTTTCAAGAGGAATTATTCTTGAAAGATTTCCATATTATAATTATCGGAAAGCCATTTATTCCAATTATTTATAATGTCAACAAACTTGGCAAAGACTTTATGTTTTTGAAAGATCATGAAAAACTAATTCCACCAAAGGGATATTCTGATCGAAATTATTTGGATTATTACGTTTTTCGAAATAATTCGATTTTAAAGCAATTGTTTAAATATCGCTGGGCAAAGACTTCGCAGCTTTTGGTTGCTGGACATTGCGAAGGAAGTTCAATTGCCGTAAAAATGGCGACTTTAAACAAGAAAATAACGCATCTAATTTATTCTGGAGGAAATCCATACGGACGAATTGCAAGTGCTTTGGAGCAAAGTCATTCAGCAGAAAAAGATATTTTAAGAAATAGTGAACGCGTCTTAAAAAATTGGAAAAATATTGTGGATACTTCAAATGAAATTCAATACTCAGGAATTGAAAGTTCGAAAGCAGCTTATAGTTTTTCACTGCCACAGCGCGACAATTTAATGCAGCTGAAAATTCCAATTCTGATGAGCTACGAAGGAACAAATAGCGGAATTTCTTTCAATGATGTATTCCAGTTTGAAACTATTAGAGAGCGGAAAAATACGATAGTTTTTAAAAAGATCGTTGGAGTAGAGCAGAGTATTGATCAACGTTGCAGTAATCCGCTGGCAGCTGCTGTCAAGCCTCAAAATAATGTGATTGCAGGTAATTGGCTGGAATGGTTGCAGCAAAATATACTTTGAAGCACATTGACTAGAAATACTAATTACGAAAAAATTCGAAAGTTAACACGGTATTTAAATACGTGATTTCGATATTAGTTGGAAGCAGATGAAATCGTATATTATCAAACTTGTTGAAAATGATCAATCTTGAGATATAATTTATGACTACTAATCTATAATTGCAGCACTTTTTGTATTCTAATTTTCCATATCTTGACATTTCTTTAATGTAAATCCTATAATGCTCACCATTATTATGAACAAAAATATTATGGCATTTCTGCTATTAGCTGCTATTTTGTTTCTAAATGTTAGTTGTAAAAGTAACTACTTGTATGAAAATTCGAAATATGGTGGCGGAAAATTAAATTCTTCAGAAATCGCAAGCCTCAAAAGTTATCTTGGCAGTAAATCTTTAAATACTGTTGAAGACACGATTATGATCAATTATAATTACAACAATGCAAATTGTTGGCAAAGGCTCGATCAAGAAAGTGACGAATATATTCGGCAATTTGTAGAAGGCAGCAAAGAATATATTATCAAATACACAAAAGATCGCAGCAAAATAAGTTACTTCCAATATAGAGAACCAGGGAATAATGTCAACAAAAAGATTTTGTGGGATGATACTATCGGAGTTGACGATTCGTTGTTTTTAAAAAACTTACTATTTCAAAACAAGAAATCGTGTGGAAATTCGGCAATTGTTTTACCTACTGGGGATTATATAATTGTAAAAGATGATAGTCATAGCGAAGCACTTACATATTCGAAAAAGAAAATTTATGAGATTCTGA